>DASZFX010000488.1:0-14287 GCA_035939375.1 Roseiarcus sp. | reverse complement strand
CGGAGGCCGCCAAGGCGAAACTGCCGGCCGCCTTCGCCCCCTTGAACGCTTGGCGGCGCGCAGTCGTCGAGAGCGGCTTTTCGCCGCTCGAAGCGGCGCTCGGCTTCGCCCTGAAGCAAACGATGATCGACCGAGCGGTGATCGGGGTGCATTCGGCGGCGCATCTCGCCGAATGCCTGGCCGCCGCGGCGCGAGAGGTCCCCGCGCTCGACTATGCGCGTTTCGCCTGCGACGATCTTGATGTCATCGACCCACGACGCTGGCCGCATTGAGACCGCCATGATCCCCGCCATTCTTCAAGCGCGAACGTCTTCCAGACGCTTCCCCCGCAAGGTGTTGGAGCCCCTCATGGGCAAGCCGATGATCCTGCGGCAGATCGAACGGATCCGGCGCGCCAAACGTCTCGACGCGCTTGTCCTTGCGACCAGCGAAGACGCCAGCGACGATGAGCTCGCGCGTGTTTGCGAAAAGGACGGCGTTGCGGTCCATCGCGGTTCGCTCGAGGACGTGCTCTCGCGTTTCGTCGGCGCCGCGCGGCGTTTCGGGGCGCCCGATCGGGTCGTTCGGCTGACCGGCGACTGCCCGCTGACCGATCCTCAGATTATCGACCGCGTCGTTGACGAAGCGCTGCTAAGCGGCGCCGATTATGCGTCGAACGCTCTCGAGCCGACGTTTCCAGACGGGCTCGACGTCGAAGTCCTGCGCTATGCCGCCTTGACGACGATCGCCGCAGAGCCGCGGAGCGCGGCCGAGCGCGAGCATGTCACCCTGGCTCTCTACCGTCAGGCGGAGCGCTTCAAGATCCATTCCGTACGCAATGGGGAAGATTATTCGCAACTGCGCTGGACTGTCGACGAGCCCCGCGATTTCGCGCTTGTCAAAGCGATCTATGAGGCGCTCTACCCAGCGAAGCCCGACTTCGCCTTCGCCGACATTCTGGCGCTGATCAAACGTCGCCCGGAGCTGGCGCGGCTCAACGCGCAGGCGAAGCGCAACGAGGGCCTCGCCAAATCGCTCGCCGTAGAGCGCGACGGCGAGCCGCCTCCGTCTTGATGAAACGGCGCAGAAAGCCCGGCCGCCCTGGTCCAGCCGCGACGGGCGCCCTAAGGTCGAAGTTTAAAGTCGGTGGAGGCGAACGATTGTCCGAACGCTATAGAAAGTCCGAAGAACTCCTGGCGAGGGCGGAGCGCAGCATCCCGCTTGGGACCCAGACTTTCTCCAAATCGAAGACGCAATATCCGTTCGGCGTCTCGCCATATTTCATCTCCCGCGGCGCCGGCAGCCATGTCTGGGACGTCGACGGCAATGAATATGTCGATTTCGTCAACAGCCTCGCCGCGGTCACGCTCGGGCACGGCGATCCGGACGTCAACGCCGCCGTCGCCGCTCAACTCCAGGACGGGACGATCTTCTCTCTCGCCCATCCGCTGGAGATGGAGGTCGCGGAGCGGATCATCGAAATGGCGCCATGCGCCGAGATGGCGCGCTTCGGCAAGAACGGTTCGGACGCGACGGCGGGCGCGATCCGCCTTGCGCGCGGCTTTACGAGGCGCGATCGCGTCGCTGTCTGCGGCTATCATGGCTGGCAGGATTGGTATATCGGCTCGACCGCGCGCTGGCTCGGCGTGCCGCAGGCGGTGCGCGATCTCACCCATACGTTCCTCTACAACGATCTTTCTTCCCTCGACGCCCTCTTCAGGGCGCATCGCGACGAATTCGCCGCCGTGATTCTCGAGCCGATGAATGTCGCCGAGCCAGCGCCGGGCTTTCTCGAAGACCTCAAGGCGATGACGCATCGCCACGGCGCCCTGCTTGTCTTCGACGAGACGATCACCGGCTTCCGCTTCGCCAATGGCGGCGCCCAAGAGCTGTTCGGCGTCACGCCCGATCTGGCGACCTATGGCAAGGGCCTGGCCAATGGTTACCCGCTCTCGGCGGTTGCCGGCCGAACCGACGTCATGCGGCTGATGGAGGAGATCTTCTTTTCCTTCACCATGGGGGGCGAAACGCTTTCGCTCGCCGCCGCCAAGGCGACGCTCGACAAGCTCAAGCGCGAGCCGGTGCTCAAAAACATCGCCGCGCGCGGCCAAGCCGTGATCGAGGGCGTGGCGGCGATCATCGCCGAGAATCGCCTCGGCGACTTCGTCTCGGTGGCCGGCCGACCGTGCTGGAGTTTCGTTTTGATCAAGGACACGGCCGACTACACATCCTACGAGATCAAGACTCTGTTCCTCCAGGAGATGCTCGCCCGCGGCGTCCTGACCCTTGGCTCGCACAATATGTCCTATGCCCATACGGAGGCGGATGTCGCCAAGCTCCTCGCCGCCTATCGTGAGGCGATGCCGATCATCGGCGAAGCCGTTCGTCATCGGGCGCTGAAGCAGCTTTTGAAATGCGATCCGCTGCAGCCGTTGTTCAAGGTCCGGTGAGAGGGATGCCGCGCCTCGCCATTCGCGTCGATGCGTCGCGGGCGATGAGCCTCGGTCACCTGACGCGATGCCTCGCCTTGGCCGACGCTGCGATGGGCGAAGGCGTCGAGGTCGCTTTTCTCGGCGCGCCGTCGACAGCCGATTGGCGGAATATGATCGAAGCGCGCGGCCATGTGTTGAAGGTCCACTCGCCGGCGCCCGGCGCGCCATGGCGCGAGGAAGGCGACGGGCGCGGCGCGCCGGCGCATGCCGATTGGCTGCCCTGGAGCTGGCGCGACGACGCCGAGGCCACCCTCGCCGCTTTGGCTGGGATCGACCGCGTCGACTGGCTCATCGTCGATCACTATGGGCTTGACGCTCGCTGGGAGCGCCATCTTCGCGCTCGGGCGGCCAAGATCATGGTCGTCGATGATCTCGCCGACCGGCCGCACGATTGCGATCTGCTGCTCGACCAGAACGCACAGGACGAGACGAAGGACCGCTACGCGGCTCTCGTACCTGCCGGGACGCGCCGCCTGATCGGCCCCCGCTACGCGCTGCTCCGCCCGCAATTCGCCGCCGCGCGCAACAGGCGACGGCGGGATGGTCGCGTCGGACGCGTTCTCGTCTTCATGAGCGCGACCGACGCTGAAGGGGCGAGTTTGCTGGCGCTCGACGCGCTCGCGATGGGGCGTCCAGCCTCTCTTCCCGTCGACATCGTCATCGGCCGCGCTTGCCCGCATCTTCAGGCGATCGAGACGCGCGCCGTGGCCCGCGGCCGGACGGTCGTCCATGTCGATACCGACGAAATGGCGGCGCTGTGCCTTGACGCCGATCTCGCCATCGGGGCCGGAGGCGTCGCCGCGCTGGAGCGCTGCTGTCTCGGCCTGGCCAGCCTGACGCTCTCGATCGCCGCCAACCAGGAGGCTGGACTTTCCGCGCTTCAGGCGGCGGGCGCGGTTCGGCATCTCGGCCCAATCAAGGCTTGGACGGCCGCGGCCCTTTCGCGCGAAATCGCCGCTTTGACGGACGACGATCGTGCGCTGTCTTCGCTCTCGGAAAAGGCGGCCGCGCTGGTCGATGGCGCCGGCGCCCAGCGCTGCCTCGCCGCGCTCATGCGGCCGCGCCTTCCACTCTCGCTCCGCCGGGCGACGACCGACGACGCCCGCGATTTGTTCCTGTGGCGCAACGATGAGAGCGTGCGCCGCGTCTCGCTGAACGCCGCGCCGATCGAATGGAGCGACCATCTCGCCTGGCTCGCAGGAAAGTTGCAAGATCCGGATCATTTTCACTGGATCGGCGAAAGCGGCGGCGAGGCCTGCGGCGCAACGCGTTTCGACATCGCCGAGGGAAAGGCGAAGGTCTCGATCGTCGTTGCGCCTGGCCGGCGGGGAGAGGGCCTCGGCGCGCAACTCTTGAAGGAAGGCGAGGCTCGGCTGCTCGCGGCGCGCTGCGACGTGGTCGAGTTCGTCGCCGAGGTTGTCCCAGGCAACGCCGCCTCGCGACGGCTGTTCTCTAGGAACGGCTACGAATTAAACGGCAGCAGCGATTCAAGGGTGCTTTGCTTCATCAAGTTTGCCCGCCCCCGCCCTGCTTGATATAGCTCCCGCCGCATCTCGGTGTTGTCGAAAACACGTGGCCGATGGCAAGAGGAAGTCCTTGTTCGCCCTAGGCAGCCGCCTTGTCGGTCCCGGCCAGCCGCCCTTCGTCATCGCGGAAATGTCGGGCAACCACAATCAGTCGCTGGAGCGCGCTCTGGCGATTGTCGACGCCGCCGCAGACGCCGGCGCCCACGCGATCAAGTTGCAGACCTACACCGCCGATACGATCACCATCGACGTCCATTCCGGCGCGTTCACGATCGGCGATCCCGACAGCCTGTGGTCCGGCCGCAATCTCTACGATCTCTACCGACAGGCCCACACGCCTTGGGAATGGCATGCGCCGATCATGGCCCGCGCCAAGGCGCGCGGCCTTGCCGCCTTCTCGACGCCTTTCGACGAGACGGCGGTGGACTTTCTCGAGACGCTGGATGTCCCCGCCTACAAAATCGCCTCTTTCGAGAATATCCACCTGCCCTTGATCCGAAAGGCCGCGACGACCGGCAAGCCGGTCATCATTTCGACCGGCATGGCGTCGATCGCCGAACTTGATGAGGCGGTGCGCACGGCGCGCCAGGCGGGGTGCCGCGATCTCGTCCTGCTCAAATGCACGAGCAGCTATCCGGCGAGCCCCGAAAACACCAATCTGGCGACAATTCCTCATTTGCGCGGCTTGTTCGGCTGCGAGGTCGGCCTTTCCGACCATACGATGGGCGTCGGCGTCGCGGTCGCCGCCGTTGCGCTCGGCGCGAGCGTCATCGAAAAGCATTTCACCCTCGCCCGGGCTGACGGCGGCGTCGACAGCGCCTTCTCGCTGGAGCCGGACGAATTGCGCGCCCTTGTCGTCGAGACCGGCCGCGCCGCGGCGGCGATGGGCGAAATCGCCTATGGACCGACCGAAGCGGAAAAAAGGTCGTTGATCTTCCGCCGTTCGCTCTATCTGGTGCGCGACATCGAGGCGGGCGAGGTCCTGACCAAGGACAACGTGCGCGCCATCCGACCGGCGGGCGGACTCGCGCCAAAGGAGTTCGACGCGGTGCTGGGGATGCGGGCCCGGCGCAAGGCGGCGCGCGGCACCCCCCTGACCTGGGACCTCTTGACTTGGGACCTCCTGACGTGAGCGCATACTTGACGCGGTCGCCGTGGAGCCGGTCATAAAGTTGGACGCCTCGCCAGCCTTGGGGATGAGCGCAACCGCCGTCCCGACGATCGCCGATCTTCTCGCCGGGACCGCTTTTGCGGCGCTTGCCCGGCCGAGAGCGTCGGACCCCGACGGCTGGCTTGGCGCGTGGCGCGCCTTGCCGGCCCGTCCGGTCGCCTATTCCGCGGGTATGATCGACTATCAGCACGCCTACCTCCAGGGTGCCGGCTGGACGCTGTCGGACGCTTCCCTGGTGCTGACGAATGACAGGCGATCCTGCGGTCTGTGGCCGCTAAGCCTCGGCGGCGCCGGTGCGCCGACGTTGACTTCGCAGGGGGAGCCGATCGCCCAGCCGCTCTTCGCCGCAGGAACGTCTCCCCACACCGTCAAGCGGATCGTAAGCGGCGCCCTGGAATGGCTCGACCATGTCGCGGGGGCGCTTGGACGGCCGGAGTTTCGTTGCTGCGAGCACGCCCGTCCAGGCTTTGCGGACGAAGGCCTGAGCGAATTCTATCAACAATCTTGCCGGCGGGGGGCCAGGCTGTCTCATGTCGATCACGATATGTACGTCGACTTGCGGCGGGAGTTGGAGCAGATTCGCGCGAGCTGGCGCAAGAGCTTTCGCCCCTTGGTCACGGCCGGTCTGCGTTCATGGTCGGTCCATGTCATGGGCGCCGGCGAACCGCGACACGAGGTCTGGGAGACGTTCCGCCAATTGCATCGGCGCGTCGCCGGGCGCGACACGCGGCCGGCGCCGACATGGGAGAAACAATGGCGGATGATCGTCGAAAACGAGGCGCTGCTGGTCTGGCTCGAGGATGCGGACAGCCGCATGGTCGGCGGCGGCTTCTTCCAATTGACCGATTGGGAAGCTCTCTACAGTGTGGCGGCCTATGATCGTGACCTTTTCGACAAACCTCTCGGCCATGTCGTACAGGCCCGCGCCATCGAAGAATTCAAGCAACGCGGCGTTCGTTGGTACAGACTGGGCGCGCTCAAGTTTCCCGAGGATCACGACAAGCCGAGCGCCAAAGACCTCACCATCGGGATGTTCAAACAGGGATTCGCAAGCCATTTGTTCGCAAAGATCGTCTATGCGCAAAGACGGTCGGAGACGTCCGGGTAGTTGCAAGCAATGATGAGAATCGGATTCGCCAGTATCTATTCGTGGCGTCCGCATGTGTCGATGCTCCGGTATCTGGCGACGCTCGCGCGGCAAGCCGGACATGAGACCTATTTCCTGACCTGCGACGGCGATCTCGCCGACTGCTACACCCGAGAGCAGAAACGGGATCGTCCGACCTGGTTGAACTGCGCGCTTTGCCGCGCCGGCGGCATTCGCTCCTTTGAGGCGAACAACGTCTCATCGATCGGCCAGCTCGGCGGCGGCCGCGACGGCGCCAGCCTCGGCCCACGCGCCCGTGAATGGGCTTTGTCCAGCGCCAGTACGCTTGGACGTTTCGAAACGGACGAGGACTTCGCCGGCGCTGAATTCGCCAGGCTTGTCCACGACCTGGAAGTCCCAGCGCGCGAGGCCTATGTTGCGGCGCGCCGCTGGATCGACGCCAACAGGCTGACCGCGATCTGCGTCTTCAACGGCCGCTTCGAAGCGACCAGAGCGATTTGCGAGGCGGCCCATGACGCGGGGATCCGCTATGTAACTTCCGAGCGGACATGGTTCGGCGACGGGATACAACTCTACCCGGATGAGAATTGCCTTGGGCTGCGCACCGTCGACAAGATAATGACGGATTGGCGCGATCGTCCCCTGACCCGCGACCAGGCCTTCCAGGCCGCCAAGCATATTGCCGCGCGGTTCTTGCGAAAGAACGACAAGGAATGGCGCGCTTACAATGTGAACGCTGCGGCCGCCTCCTGGCCGAATGGCGGCGCCCGCCGCCGCATATTGCTGCTCCCGGGCAGCCGCAGCGAGTCGTGGAGCCATCCGGATTGCGTCGATCTATGGCCCGAGCGAACAAACGCCTTCGAAGCGTTGATGTCTCATTTCGGCTTGGCGCCTGGCGATCTCCTTCTGCGCTGCCACCCGGTCTGGAGCGAAAAGGTGAGCGGCCGCAAGGGCGAATCCTCGGAGAGGCACTATACGTCCTGGGCGCAAAGGGCGGGCGTCAGGGTCATCCCCAGCGCCAGCCGCGAGTCGACGACCGACCTGATCAAGGACGCGGACGCCGTCGTCGTCACCGGCGGCAGCGCAGCGCTTGAGGCCGGCATACTCGGCAAGCAGGTGATTGGGATTTCGCCGTCGATCTATCAACAATCGGGTTTTCAGAGCAACGCCTACGACATCCAGCGCCTCAACGAAGTCCGTCTCCTCGCCTCGCTGTCGCCGTCCGAGCGCAGGAGCGAGGAGCGGCGAATCCGTCGGCTGACTTTGCGCTTCTGCTTCAACGTCGCCTACCGCGTCTCGCAATTCACGCCCTATGTCGAGGCGATGACCACGACCCGATACGCCTATTATCAAGGCGCCGATCCGCAACGGTTCGTCCGGCTGTTGGCGAGCGGCGAACTCGAGCCTGACGATTCGAACTTTGCGGGCGACGAAACCGGCGAAGATTTCGTCCTCGATATGATCGAGCGCGAGGAATGGCCGGCGCTCTTCGCCGGCGCCTGCAAGCGTCCGGCCATGGTTCAAACCGACAATGGCCGGCGAGGCGTCTACAAGGCGGTCGACCGGGTGCGGGAGATGTTTCCGCGGGGGGATCTTTGAACCTGACGGCGGCGGCTTGCGCCCGTTCTGACCATGGGTTAGTCGCTGGCGGGCGGCGCCCCTGGCTGCTTCAGGGCGAAGGGAGCGGGATGTGACGACGCTTTCGTCAATGGTTGCGGCGTTCAAGGCGAACCCCAATTACGCGATCATGCGTGGGGCCGCGCGCTTTCGCAGCGTCAATGGGGTCGTCAAAGGCGCCAAGGGCCTGATCGAGGGCAAGACATACCACCGCCGTCTCGCCGAATTGAAATCGCAGCTCGCCCAAAGCGCCTTTGCGAATATCGACGCCGAAGGGTTCATCGGCGATCTCAAACGTGACGGCTGCGCCTTCGGCCTGACATTGCCCATCGACGTCGTCGAGACGGTTCGCGCCTATGCGGCGAACGACAGGGCCTACGCCGACCGGGACCCGCGCCATGGCTTCCGCGTCGATCGTCTTGACGCGGCGCAGAAGGCGCTCGGAAAACCGATCCTTCTGGCGCAATATTTCAACACCGAGGCGCAGTGCCCGGCGATCCAGCGCCTGCGCGCCGATCCGTTCCTTCACTATGTCGCGGCGCGCTATCTCGGCAGCGCGCCCTTGGTCCATGATCCCAACCTCTGGTGGACTTTTGCGACCAATGCTTCGGAGGAGGACAAGGCGAGGCACGCCCATCGCTTCCATTCGGACGTCGACGATTTCGCGATTCTGAAATTTTTCTTCTACATCACCGATGTCGCGGTGGGCGATGGTTCTCACGTCCTGGTCAAAGGCTCGAATCGCGAGCGACCGTACCGCAAATTTTCCGACCGACTCGTCCTCAGGCGTTATACGGACGAGGAGATCAATACGTTCTATGCGCCGGCGAGAATCGTCGATATCGGCGGCCCGGCCGGGCTCGGCTTCGCCGAAGACACATTCTGCGTCCACAAGGGCAACTCGCCTTTCGACAAGCCGCGGCTTCTGCTGCAATTCCAGTTCACCCTCTTCGATTATGACGCGCAGCGCGATCGCATCCCGCCGGATGAGTTGAAGCCGTTGCCCATCGGATGAGCGCGCCGCGCCGGCTCCTGGGCGCCGCCGCTTCTTTCGTCGACGAGGCGCTGCGTTTTTTCTCCTACCTGCCTCTGCTCGGCGTTTCGGCGGCCGTTTCGCTCGCCAAGCTGATGGTCTATGCGCGCCTCGTCTCCGCCGACGAATATGGCGCGATTTCGCAGATGTTCCTCATTGGCAATACGTTCGGCATTGTCGGCAGCCTCGGCTTCTATCTGCTTGCGCTGCGCGAATTGCCCGGCCTCCATGTCCGGCGACGCGAATTCGCCATGGCCGTTCTCCTGGCGCAAGGCGTCCTCGTCTCGACCGCGAGTACGCTGGCCGCCGGGCTTGTCCTTATCCCCTTCGCCGCGGCCGGGGCTTCCGTGCTGAAGGTTGGCGGCCCGGGCCTTGCGATCGGCCTTTTCTACGCCTGGGCGCAGCTTTGCTTCCAGATCGCGACGACCGACGCGCGCAGCCGCCTCGAAATGACGCGCTACTCCGCCGATATGGCCGCGCGCGCCATTTTGACGACTGCGGCCGGCGTCGCCGTCATCGTCTTCGGCCGGCATGCGCGCGCCGTCGTCCTTGCCGAAACTCTGGTTACGATGGCGGCCTCGCTGTGGACCGGCGCGGGCGTCGTCGCGCGAACAGGGATTGCGGGCGCCCAGCTCGCGCGGCTGGCGGCGCGCCGGCTGAGGCTCGCCCATTGGCGCTCTTCGATCGTGCTGATGCTCGGCTCCTTGCTCGGTTTCCTGACCAGCGCGGCCGATCGTTGGCTCGCCGCCTTTTTTCTCGATTTGAAGCAATTCGGCTACTACG
Organism: Roseiarcus sp.; assembly: GCA_035939375.1. Classification (GTDB taxonomy): domain Bacteria; phylum Pseudomonadota; class Alphaproteobacteria; order Rhizobiales; family Beijerinckiaceae; genus Roseiarcus. The sequence continues at coordinate 4,578 of DASZFX010000488.1, read as the reverse complement.
CCTTTGCCTGGACGTCGATCGCAATGGCGCAGACCTTTCAGTTCCTCATCAATGCGAGCTTGTTCCCCCTGATCAGCCGCCGCTACTGGGCGGCCTCGAGCCGGGAGGCGTTTCGCCTCACCGCCGCCCTTTCGCTCGGCCTCGCCGGCCTCGGCGCGGCGGCGGCGGCCCTGCTTGCGCCCTTCATCGGAGTGGCGGTCGACCGCTTTTTTCCACAGCAGACGGGCGCCGTCGCCCTGGTCGAGCCCCTGCTCATCGCCGCGGTCCTTCGCGTCGCCGATTTCTGGTCGAGTTTCCTCCTGGTCATCCGGCGCGAAACCTTGCTCCTCAATCTGCAAATCGCGACGTTGATCGGCGCCGGCGCGATCTATTGGGTCGCGACGCTGGGGCGCGGCGAAATCCCCACGGCGCAAAGCCTCGCCTTGCTGGCCGTCGGCCTCGCGGCCGGGAATTTCGTTCTCTGCGGCGCCGCCGCTTGGCTCAATCGAAAGACCGCGAGCAAATGAGACCGGGCGCGCTCTGGCAAAGGACGCCGATGGCCGGCTGGCTCAACGCCCTCCGGTTTGCAGCGCGCGGCGTAAGACTGCATCCCGGCGCGCGCGTCTACGGCGAGGCCCGCGGGCTGGACATCGGGCGCGGTTCGAAGATCGGGGGCGGATCGGTGTTCAATCTTGGCGCGACAGGCGTGATCCGTCTCGGCGACGACGTCTGGGTCTATCGCGACGTAGAATTTCACGCCGGCGGCCGTATCGCCGTCGGCGCCGGGACGAGCTTTCAGCGCGCCGTCCTCGTCAACGGCAATGTGACGATCGGCCGGGGCTGCATCTTCGCGCCCGGCGCGTTCGTGTCCTCCGGCAAGCATGTCTATGATCTCAGGCCGGCATGGCCGATCCGGGCGCAAGAAGCGTTGCTTGCGAGCGCGACCAGCGACGCCGATATCGCAGATTACGTCCTCGATCGACCGGTCCTTATCGATGAGGATTGCTGGCTCGGCGCCCATGTCGTCGTCGCGCCGGGCGTGCGCATCGGGCGCGGCGCGGTGGTCGGCGCAAACAGCGTGGTCACTCGCGACATTGGCCCTTACGCGATCGTCGCCGGCGCGCCCGCCAAGCCGATCAATCAACGGCTGGCCTGGCGGCCTTCCCCCCGGCTCGATGCGACCTCGCCGGAGGCGCGTCCCTATCTTTACGCCGGCTTCGACGCCGCGGAGCGCAACGGCGAAGTTCTGGCCATGGCCGCCGGGGAAGTCTCTGTAGCGCTCGCCGCGTCGCCGGGGCGCGTCTTCGAGGCGAGCTTCGTCGCCGAAGCAAAAGGCGTGCTTGCCGCCTTTGAACGATCCCAACCCTTCAGCGAGGGCGAGCGGACGCTGCGTTGGTCCGATTGCAATGCGCCGACGACGTTCGATCAATCCGTTCTTGTGACCCTCGCCTTCGCCTTCGAGAAGCCCGGCGCGCGCGCGCGCCTGTTGCGCTGCGGCTTTGCCGAGTGACGCGCCGCCATTATTCTTCGCTGAAGCGATAGCCGATCCCGGATTCCGTCACGATGACCTTGGGCGCTGCGGGGTCGCTCTCGATCTTGGCGCGGAGTTGACCGATGAACACGCGCAAATACTGGGTATCGTCCTTATGGGCCGGCCCCCAGACGGAGGTCAGGATCTGGCCGTGCGTGACCACTCGCCCGGCGTGGCGCGCCAACACGCTGAGCACGTCGTATTCGCGCGGCGTCAGCTTGATCGGCGCTCCGTTCTTCGTGACCCTCCGCTTTTCCATGTCGACGACGAGTCCGTCGACTTCGATTCTCGTCGGCGCGCTGGCGCGGCCGGCGTGGTGGCGCAAAGCCGCGCGCAGTCTCGCCAGCAGTTCGCCGATCGCGAAGGGCTTCTCGACGTAGTCATCCGCGCCGAGATCGAGCGCGGCGATTTTCTCCGCCTCGCGATCGCGAGCGGAAAGAACGATGATCGGCGCGGAAAAATAGCTTCGCGCCTCGCGCAGCGCCTCCTTGCCGTCCATATCGGGCAGGCCGAGATCGAGCACCACGACGTCCGGCGCGGCGGTGGCGATCATCCGCAAAGCTTCGCGCCCGCTCGTCGCTTGCAGCACGTCATAGCCGGCCGCGCTGAGGGCGGGGCTCAGAAAGCGCTGGATTTGCGGCTCGTCGTCGACCACGAGAATGCGCTGGGCCATTATGGCGCCTCCTTGCGCGGCGCCGGCGGCTCGGCCGCCGGAAAGCGCATTACGATGCGCGCGCCGCGCCGGCGCGCCGCCGGGCTTTCGGCGTGAATCTTGCCGCCCATCGCCTCGACCAGGCCGCGGCAGATCGAGAGGCCAAGGCCGGTCCCGGCCTTGCGACCGTCGGTGCGCCCGCCGCGATAGAACTTGTCGAATATGCGTTCGAGGTCGCTTTGCTTGATGCCTGGACCTTCGTCGGTGACGCTGATGACGACATCGCCGCCGTCGCGCCGAGCATGTACGACCGCGCCTGCGTCGCCGCCGTATTTGTGCGCATTGTCGAGAAGATTGAACAGGACCTGCTCGAGCAGATTGGAATCGCCGCGGATGAAGGGCAGATCCCGCGCGAGGTTGGTCAAGGTCTGCTGGTCGGCGAATGTTTTGCGCGTCCGCTCGACCGCCGCCCTGACCACGTCCGCCACATCGACATAGTCGCGCCGCGGGTGGAGCGCGCCCGATTCGATGCGCGACATGTCGAGCAGATTGGCGACGAAGCGCGAGAGGCGCCCCGCCTCCTCCTCGATCGAGGCAAGCAGGTCCGCGCGTTGCTCCTGCGACATCTTTTCGCCGAGTTGCCTCAGCGTCGTCACCGCGCCTGTGATCGAGGCGAGCGGCGTGCGCAAGTCGTGCGAGAGGGAGGCCAGCAGCGTCTCGCGCAGTCGCTCGTTCTCTTCAAGCGCTGCGGTCTTGACCGATTCGCGCACCAGCAGCGAGCGATCGACGGCGATCGCCGTCTGTTCGAGAATGAGATTCAGCGCGCGCTCATGCTCCGGAGAGATCGGTTCTCCCGGATCGGCGGGCTCGACGCCGCATACGCCGCCGACGCCGCGCGTCGTCACCAGGGGACGGAACTGAAAGCGCACATTGGGCAGCGTGCCGGTCCGCCAGCCCGCTTCCTCGGCTTTGTCGAAGGCCCATTGGGCGGCGCTCATTTCGCCGGGACTAAGTTCGTCGACCGGCGGCCAAGCCGCCGACAAATTGAGTTCGCCGTCCTCGGGGAGGAGGAGCACGACGCCACGCGCATTCAGCGTTTTGTGCATATAGACGGTCGCTGCGAGCAGGATATCGTCGAGTGTCGCGGCGCCCGACAATTTGCGCGACAATTCGTAGAGAGACTGCGTCGTCTTGGCGTTGATCTTCACGCTTTGCGCTTGATCGCGCGCGCGTCCGGCAAGCAGTCCGGTAAACACCGCCACAATGAGGAAGATCACCAGCGCAAAGAACTCTTGCGGCTCGGCGATGGTGATTTCATAGCGAGGATCGATGAAGAAGAAATCATAGGCCAGGAAGGACAGAACCGCGGCTGCGATCGCCGAGCGTATCCCGAATCGGATCGCACAGAGCAGGACCGCCGCCAGAAAGATCATCGACAGGTTGGGAAGACGCAGCCAGAGCTCAAGGAGGTGACCGACGAGGACGGCTCCGGCGACCGAGGCGACGGGCGCGACGAGGACGGCGGGCAAATCGCTCAGTCGACCGAGCGCCCAGCGCCAGGAGGAGGGCGAGGCGCGCGCCTGGTCACCGGTGACGACATGCACGTTGATATTTTGCGAGCGGCGGACGATCGCGCCGCTCAGCGAGCGGCCCCGCAGCCGCGCCAGGAAGCCGGCCTGCGAACGCCCGACCACGATTTGCGTGATGTTCTCGCGCTGGGCGTATTGCAGCACTTCGGCCGGCAGGTCGGTCCCGATCAACCGCTCGGTCTCGCCGCCGAGACGTTCGGCCAGGCGCAGCGCGTCGTCGATCCGCTTCATTTTCGCCGGGTCGCTTTCCTCGCGTCCGGCGACTTGCACCGTGACGGCGACCCAGCTCGCGTTTAGGCCGGTCGCCAGGCGGCTCGCGGCGCGTACGACCGTCTCCGATAGAGCGTCGGGACCAACGCAGACGAGCAGCCTATCCGCCGTCTCCCACGGACCTTCTATCGCGTTTTGGCGCAGGTAGTCGACCATCTGCACGTCGACGCGCGCCGCCGTGCGTCTCAGCGCGAGTTCGCGCAACGCCGTCAGGTTGCCCGGCGTGAAGAAATTTTGCCGCGCCCGTTGCGCCGTATCCGGCAGATAGACCTTGCCCTCCTTCAGCCGTTGGATCAGCTCGTCCGAAGTGATGTCGACGAGGACGACGTCGGCGGCGTCGCGCAGGACCGTGTCGGGGACCGTCTCGCGCACCGCGACGCCGGTGATGCGCGAAACGACGTCCGCGAGGCTCTCGATGTGCTGGATGTTGAGCGCGGTCCAGACGTCGATATGCGCATCGAGCAGTTCCTCGACATCCTGCCAGCGCTTGGGATGACGGCTTTCCGGCGCATTGGTGTGGGCGAGTTCGTCGACGATGATCAGACGCGGCCGGCGCG
>DASZFX010000487.1:0-11981 GCA_035939375.1 Roseiarcus sp. | reverse complement strand
GCTGATCCGGCGCTGCGTCCCTTTCAGCGCGCGCTCGACAAGGTTTTGCTCGACCTCGCCCATCAGGTCGTACGCGACGGCGAAGGCGCGCGCAAATTCGTCGAGGTCAGGGTCGAGGGCGCCAAGTCGAAGAAAAGCGCGAAACGCATCGCGCTGTCGATCGCCAATTCCCCGCTGGTCAAGACGGCGATCGCCGGCGAGGACGCAAATTGGGGCCGCATCGTCATGGCGGTCGGCAAGGCGGGCGAACCGGCCGAGCGCGACAAGCTCGATATCTCCTTCGGCAAGATCCGCGTCGCCCGGGGCGGCGCGCGCGATCCCGACTACAGCGAGGAAGCGGTCTCTACCTACATGAAAGGGGAGAAAATCCTCATTACGGCGAATATCGGCATTGGCCGCTCGTCGGCGAAAGTTTGGACCTGCGACCTCACCAAAGAATACGTCGCGATCAACGGCGACTATCGCTCGTGAGCATCCAGCGATGAGGCTGCTCCTCGTCGTCGCCGCCGCGCTGATCGACGTCGATCATCGCGTCCTTATTGCCCAGCGCCCCAAGGAAAAGCAGCTCGGCGGATTATGGGAATTTCCCGGCGGCAAGGTCCGCGTCGACGAGCGGCCGGAAGCGGCGTTGATCCGCGAACTTGGTGAGGAGCTCGGCGTGACGGTGAAGGAGGCATGCCTCGCGCCGCTGACTTTCGCCAGTCACGCTTACGAGGACTTCCACCTGTTGATGCCGCTCTATGTCTGCCGGCGCTGGGAAGGGATCGTCGCGTCGCGCGAGGGTCAAGCGCTGAAATGGGTGAGGCCTGGCAAGCTCCGCGACTACCCGATGCCGCCGGCCGATGGGCCGCTGATTCCCCCGCTGATCGATTTGCTGGGACCCGGGTGAGACGGCGAGGTCTGTGCGTTGACTGCGGTCGTTGGCGATGAATCGCTGCGGAGGATCAACTCTCGGATGAATTGCGATCCTCCGCGATCAAACATCGGCTCGCGCCCGAGCCCGCCAAACCCTTGGTTAAGGTTCCTCGCGCAAACTTGAAAGCGCATGGCGCAAAAGACCGAAGCTGATCTTTCCCTCGCCGCCCTCCGCGCCGCGACCGATTTGGCCGAAAAGATTTCGGCCTGGTTGCGCGGACTGGCCGGCGAGCGCGATCTTTCACCGAAGACGGTCGAGGCCTATTCCCGCGACCTTCGTCAATTCCTCGCCTTTCTGACCGAACGCAACGGGGCGCCGCCGACGATCGACGATTTCGCGCGCGTTGCGCCGGCGGACTTGCGCGCCTTCCTCGCCCGCCGCCGCGCCGCCGAGATTCAAAGCCGCTCGCTGATGCGCGCCCTCGCCGCGCTTCGCTCTTTTGCGCGTTACCTCGAACGCGCCGGCGAGGCGCGCGCCTCGGCGTTCTTCGCCTTGCGCGCGCCGCGCATCGCCCGCTCCCTGCCGAAGCCCTTAAGCCCGCCCGACGCGCGCGCCCTGACCGATCCGGCTACGCGGGCGGGCGAGGCGCGCGAGCCGTGGATCCTCGCGCGCGACGCCGCCGTCATCGCCCTTCTCTATGGCGCAGGCCTGCGCATCGCAGAAGCCTTGTCGATCCGCCGAAAGCACGCGCCGATCGGCGGTACGGATACGCTGAGCGTCATCGGCAAGGGCCGCAAGCAGCGCGTAAGCCCGATCATCGCGCCCGTTCGCGCCGCGATCGAGGACTATCTCAAGCTCTGTCCCTATCCGCTGAAGGAGAACGGCCCGCTCTTCGTCGGCGCTCGCGGCGGCGAACTTTCCCCGCGCATCATCCAGTTCGCGGTCGCGCGGCTTCGCGGCGCGCTCGGTCTTCCCGATTCGGCGACGCCCCACGCGCTGCGCCACTCCTTCGCGACACATCTTTTGGCGCGCGGCGGGGACTTACGCACGATCCAGGAATTGCTCGGCCATTCCTCGCTTTCTACGACGCAAATCTATACCGCCGTCGATAGCGCAAGGCTTTTGGAGGCCTATCGCTCAACCCACCCGCGGGCGAGCGAGCGCCTGCCGCGCGAAAAATCTCGGTTGGAAAAATCTCATTTGGAGGCGGCGGCGAGGCGCGCGCGATAATCGCGCACCCTTTGCCGGAACGCGCCCCATTCGCGCTTGGCCGCCTCCTTGTAGGGCGCAAGCAGCCGATCGGCGAAATGATGGAAGATCATCACCTTTTCATACACCCAGGCGAACCAGGGCACTGTCAACAGCCTCGCGCGGGTCAAATCGAAAATGACGCCGACGACGCCGACAGTGAGAAATTGCAGCACGATGAAGGCGACGACTCCAAAGGCGAAATGCCCCGTCGCCATCACATAGACGGAGACGGTCTTGAGCGGTTCGATGATCAACAGCGGAATGATGTATATCGCGAGAACGATAAAGATCGGGGTCCGCTCCAGCCAAGCGGCGACGCGTGCCTTGAACGCCGCCCAAGGAATAAGCGCAACGAGCCGCCGCCCAACCGCGACGAATGCGTCCCAGACCCAGGCTTCGAGCAGAAAAAGCGCCGCCAGCAGGACCATCGCCAGCCTGGGCCGCTGTGATTTTTCCATTGAACGCTCCCCCGGCCGGCCAACCTATTAGGCAGGCCTATTTGACGAATTCAAGGACAAATCGCGGCCGTAAATCTTAGACCTTGCGCGCCCGCCCCAATGCCGCCATTAACCCTCGCTTAACCATCCACCGCTTTGGCTCGAATCCGAAGCACCGCGTCAACGCGTCGGCAAGGTTGACAGAACCTTCCCTTAACCGTTCGCGCCTAAGGGTCGACCAAGGGGCGTTTGGTCAGGAGTAACGACATGCAGGCCTTTACGAGCGCGCGCGCGTTCAAATTCGGGGCGGCTCTGGCCGTCGGTCTGGCTCTGGCCGCCTGCTCGAGAGGCGCCGGGGACGACGCGCTCAACGGCGCGGGCGCGGCGGCCGGCGCGCCGGGCAGCTACCAGGATTTCAGCGCCAATGTCGGCGATCGCGTCTTCTTCGATACCGACTCGACCGAATTGTCGACGACGGCCCAGGGAACGCTGGACAAACAGGCGGCCTGGCTCAATCGCTACGGCCGCTACACGTTCACGATCGAAGGCCATGCCGACGAGCGCGGCACCCGCGAATATAATTTCGCCCTCGGGGCAAGACGGGCGGACGCGGCCAAGAATTACCTGATCGCCAAGGGCGTCGCGGGGACGCGCATCAAGACCCTTTCCTACGGAAAGGAGCGGCCCGTCGCCGTCTGCAACGATATTTCCTGCTGGTCGCAAAACCGCCGCGCCGTCACAGTGCTCGCCGGCGCCCCGACCTCTTGAAATAGCGGGCGGATTGCCAGGCGACGCCCAAGCTTTGCCTAATTGTTGGCCGAACCTTGCTTATGCTAGCGACTCCCGCGCTTCGGCCAAGCCATGGCGCGGGATTTGGGGGTTGGAAGAATTGAAGTCCGCCGTTTCTTCGGTTCGCGTCGGCGTCGCCTTCGCGACGTTTCTTTTTTTCGGCGCCTTTGCGCCCTCGGCGTCGCTGGCGCAGTCGGAGTCGGGCGACCCCGCGGCGCTGCTCATTCGCATTGAAAAACTCGAGGACGAATTGCGCGCCGCCAACGGCGCGATCGAAGAATTGCAGAATCAGCAGCAACGGTTGCAGGAGCAGTTGAAGCGCTTCCAGGAAGACGTCGAGTTCCGCTTGAACGGGGGCGCCGCCCCTCGCGTCTCCGCCACGCCGGCGCCGGTCCCCGCGCCCGTGATCGCTGCTGCGCCCAGTCCGCCGGCCGAAGCAGGCGCCGTCCGCCCGTCCAAGCACGCCGACGCTTTCGACCCTGCCGCCGAACCCGGCGCGATCGGCGCGCCGAGGCCGCTTGGAACGACGCCGGCGAGCGCGCCGCTCGAGGCGGGCGAACCCGCGCCCGGCGCGCCGCTCGACCTCGCCCATCCCGGAGCGACCAGCACGCCGTCGCCGACCGGTCCCCTTTCTCCGGCTGAGCCGCCAACCGTCATCGCCGGCATCAGCGGGCAGGCCGACGGTCCGAAGGAACAGTTCAACGCGGCGATCGAATCCTATCGCGCCGGCCAATACGAGCAGGCGGAAGGCCAGTTCCGCGCCTTTCTCGCCCATAACGCCGGCAGCAGGCTTATTCCGGACGCGACCTTCTATCTCGGCGAGAGTTACTTTCAGCGCGCCCGTCCGCGCGAGGCCGCCGAGCAATATCTGAAACTCTCGACGGACTTCGCAAAATCGCCGCGCGCGCCCGAGGGCATGCTGAGGCTCGGCCAGTCGCTGGCGATGCTCGGCAACAATGAACAGGCCTGCGCCACCTTCAGCGAGGTCGGCCGGCGCTTTCCGACCGCGGCCAATGCGGTCAAGAAAGGCGTCGAGCGCGAAATGCAGAAGGATCATTGTTGAGGCGAAGGACGCCGGCGGCCGACAAGATCGACGGCGCGCGGATCGAAGCGCTTTTCGCGCCCCTTGCTCACGCCAAAGGCCTGCTCCTGGCGGTCTCGGGCGGGCCCGATTCCACTGCCTTGATGATCATGGCCGCCCACTGGGCGAAGCGGCCCGGCCGGCCGAAGATCGAAGTCGCGACGATCGATCACGGATTGCGCGCCGGCGCGCGGGCGGAGGCGGAAGCCGTGGCTGCGCAGGCCAAGCGGCGCGGCTTCAAGCACCACCTCATCGAATGGCGGGGCGAAAAACCGTCAAGCCGCATTCAAGAGCGCGCCCGCGAGGCGCGCCATCTTCTGCTCGCCGAGCGCGCGCTCAAGATCGGGGCCGACCATGTCGTCACCGCTCACCACGCCGACGATCAGAACGAGACCATCCTTTTTCGCCTGCTTCGCGGTTCAGGCGTCGCCGGCCTCAAGGGCATGGAGGCGGCGACGCCCCGCGGCGGCGTCATCCTGGCGCGCCCCCTGCTCGGCCTGGCGAAGAGCGACCTCGTCGCCTATTGCCGGGATGAGGGCGAGACTTTCTTCGACGATCCGGCCAATGCCGATCCGCGTTTCGCCCGAACGGGTTTGCGCCGCCTCGCCGCGCTTTTGGCCGCAGAGGGTTTCGGGCCGCCGCAGGCCGCGCGGCTCGCCAGCCGAGCGGCGCGGATGGAGGAAGCCGTCGCCTGCGCAACGCAGGCCGCCGCCGAGCGCCTGAACTGGCGTCGGCCAAATCCGTCCCGAGACGCAAAGGCCTTGTTTGCCGAGCCGCACGAGGTCGCTTTGCGCCTGCTGCACGGCGAAGTGGCCCGCGTCGGCGGCCGCGAGGCGACCCGCATCCGGCTCGAACAAGTCGAGGCTCTGGCGGAAGCCTTGCGTGGGTCGACGGCGCGCGGCGAAAAATTCAGGACGACGCTCGGCGGAGCGAGCCTTCGATTGAGCGAAAAGGGCTTTCTGAGAGTCGAAAGGGCACCGCCGCGCCGGGCAAAGCGCAACGAACCGTAATTTTGCTCAAGTTCTTCACGACTAATTCAGACAAATCCGCTCCCTTGGCATTTGGGGTCGGCGCCCCTAAATATGGTTGGTAAACGCAGCAGAGGCTGGCTTCGGGCCCCGCTTTGAGCTGCCGACGGGATGGCGATGAATCCGAACATCCGCAATTTTGCGCTCTGGGTGATCATCTTTTTGCTCGTCCTGGCGCTGGTGACGCTGTTCCAGAGCCCGGGCCAGAAAGCGCCGACCAGCGAGATCAGTTTCAGCCAGTTGCTGAATGACGTCGACCAGGGCCGCGTGAAAGAGGTGACGATCGCCGGTCCGGAAATTTCAGGCCGCTACAGCGACAATCGCGCTTTCTCAACCTATGCGCCGAGCGATCCTTCCCTCGTCGACACGCTCTATAAGAAGAACGTCACGATCACCGCCAAGCCGCCGTCCGACGGCAATTCCTGGCTGATGACGCTTTTGGTCAACGGCCTGCCGCTGCTCGCCTTTCTCGGCGTCTGGATTTTCCTTTCGCGCCAGATGCAGGGCGCCGGCGGCAAGGCGATGGGCTTCGGCAAATCCAAGGCCAAGCTGCTCAACGAGGCGCATGGCCGCGTGACCTTCGAGGATGTCGCCGGGGTCGACGAAGCCAAGGAGGATCTGCAGGAGATTGTCGAATTCCTGCGCGATCCACAGAAGTTCCAGCGCCTCGGCGGGCGCATCCCGCGCGGCGTGCTGCTGGTCGGCCCGCCCGGCACCGGCAAAACCTTGACCGCGCGCGCCGTGGCCGGCGAAGCGAACGTGCCCTTCTTCACCATCTCCGGTTCGGATTTCGTCGAAATGTTCGTCGGCGTCGGCGCAAGCCGGGTGCGCGACATGTTCGAGCAAGCCAAGAAGAACGCGCCTTGCATCATCTTTATCGACGAGATCGACGCGGTCGGACGCCATCGCGGCGCCGGGCTCGGCGGCGGCAATGACGAGCGTGAGCAGACGCTGAACCAATTGCTCGTCGAAATGGACGGCTTCGAGCAGAACGAAGGCATCATCATCATCGCCGCGACCAACCGGCCCGACGTGCTCGATCCGGCGCTGCTGCGGCCGGGCCGTTTCGACCGGCAAGTGTTCATCCCCAATCCCGACGTCGTCGGCCGAGAGAAGATACTCAAGGTGCACGTCCGCAAGGTGCCCCTGTCGCCGGACGTCGACCTGAAAATCGTCGCGCGCGGCACGCCGGGCTTTTCCGGCGCGGACCTGATGAACCTTGTCAATGAGGCGGCGCTGATGGCGGCGCGGCGCGGCAAGCGCGTCGTCACCATGTCGGAGTTCGAAGATTCCAAGGACAAGATCATGATGGGCGCCGAGCGGCGCACCCTGGTCATGACCGAGCAGGAGAAGATGCTGACCGCCTATCACGAGGGCGGCCACGCTATCGTCGCGCTCAATGTGCCGGCGACCGATCCGGTGCACAAGGCGACGATCATCCCGCGCGGCCGGGCGCTCGGCATGGTCATGCAATTGCCAGAACGCGACAAGCTGTCGATGAGCTACGAGCAGATGACGTCGCGCCTGGCGGTACTCATGGGCGGACGCGTCGCCGAGGAAATCATCTTCGGTAAGGAGAAAGTGACCTCCGGCGCGCAATCCGACATCGAGCAGGCGACCAAGCTCGCCCGCGCCATGGTGACCCGCTGGGGCTTCTCCGACGAACTCGGCGCGGTCATGTACGGCGAGAACCAGGAAGAGGTCTTTCTCGGCTATTCGATGGGCCGTCAGCAAAACGTCTCCGAAGCGACGTCGCAGAAGATCGACTCGGAAGTGCGCCGCCTCGTCGAGCATGGCCTCGCCGAAGCGACCCGCATCCTCACCGAGAAGCGGGCCGATCTCGAGACGCTCGCCAAGGGTCTCATGGAATATGAGACGCTGACCGGCGACGAGATCGACGGCTTGCTGAAACACGGCCGCCCGCCGGTGCGCGATTCTTCGGAAAAGGAAGCGCCGCCCCCGCGAGGCTCGGCGGTTCCCGCAACCGCCAAGCCCCGTCCTTCGCCCGGCGCAGGCGGCCTGGAGCCGCAACCGCAGACCTGAGGGGTCTGCGGCCTGGCCCGCCCGCTTTAACCTACTGCAATGATTCTTGAATGATTCCGGCGTAAAAACGCGCTAAATGAGCGCGGCCGGCGCTGCTCGCCGTGACCCGGGATGCACCAGCATGACGCGTAAGTATTTCGGCACTGACGGCATTCGCGGCCGGGCCAACGCCAAGATCACTCCCGAAATCGCCATGAGGGTCGGCCAGGCGGCCGGGCTCGCCTACCAGCGCGGCGACCACCGCCATCGCGTCGTCATCGGCAAGGACACCCGCCTTTCCGGCTATATGATCGAATATGCGATGGTGGCGGGCTTCACCTCCGTCGGCATGGACGTGCTGCTGCTTGGGCCGGTGCCGACGCCGGCGGTGGCGATGCTCACCCGTTCGATGCGCTGCGACCTCGGCGTGATGATCTCCGCCTCGCACAATCCCTTCGAAGACAACGGCATCAAGCTTTTCGGACCGGACGGATTCAAGCTGTCCGACGAGGTGGAGACGCAGATCGAAGCGTTGATGGACCGCGAGATCGCGCCGCGCCTCGCCAAGTCCCGCGACCTCGGCCGCGCCAAGCGCATCGAAAGCGTCCATGCGCGCTACATCGAATACGCGAAACGTACCTTGCCCCGCAACCTTTCGCTCGAAGGATTGCGCATCGTCGTCGATTGCGCCAATGGCGCGGCCTATAGGGTCGCGCCCGAAGCGCTGTGGGAATTGGGCGCCGAAGTTTTCTCGATCGGCATCGAGCCCGACGGATTCAACATCAATCACGAAGTCGGCTCGACCGCGCCCGAAGCGCTCGCGCGAAAGGTGCGGGAGATGCGCGCCGACATCGGCATCGCGCTCGACGGCGACGCCGACCGCGTGCTGATCATCGATGAACGGGGCCATATCGTCGACGGCGATCAATTGATGGCGGTCGTCGCCGAAAGTTGGCACGCGGACGGGCGCCTCGCCAAGCCGGGCATTGTCGCGACCGTCATGTCCAATCTGGCGCTCGAAAGGCATCTGGCCGGTATCGGACTCGCGCTGGAGCGCACGGCGGTCGGCGACCGCTACGTACTCGAGCGGATGCGCGAGCTCGGCTACAACGTCGGCGGCGAGCAATCGGGTCACATCATCCTCTCTGATTATGCGACAACGGGCGACGGCCTCGTCGCCGCGTTGCAGGTCTTGGCGGTCGTGCGTCGCGAGAACAAGCCGGTCAGCGAAATCTGTCATCGGTTCGAGCCGCTGCCGCAGATTTTGAAGAGCGTTCGCTACAAGGGCGGTCGTCCGCTCGAACGTGCGCCGGTCATCGCTGCGGTGGCTGCGGCCGAGAACGAACTTGGCGCCAATGGCCGCCTCGTCATTCGCCCTTCCGGAACCGAACCGGTCATTCGCGTCATGGGCGAGGCGGAGGATCGCGAGTTGGTCGAGCGCGTCGTCAACGAGGTCTGCGACGTGCTTGCCGCGACCGCGGCTTAAACGTTCCGCGTCGAGTTTTCGCTGCTCGCCAAGCCTCGAGCCGAGCGGCGCGGACGTACCTTTCGAGCCGTCCATTACCAGCCATTAAGGTCAATTTTTAGGGTTAAGCGGCTGTTAAACACTTCATGAGAATTTTGCCTCGTCGATAGAGGCGCATCCCCCGATGCGCGCCCAACGAGGGAAGTTTGTCATGGGCAGCCTGAAAGCCCTTTTTGTCGCCGCCGGCGTCGCACTTGCAACGACTTGCGCCGCTGAAGCGGCCGACCTGTTGCCGCCCGCGCCCGCCATGGAGCCACCGGCGCCAGTGGAGTTCTCGGGCTGGTATTTGCGCGGCGACGTCGGCATGGCGCTGCAGACGAGCAGCCTCTCGCTGAGCGACACGCCGAACCCGCTGATCGGCCTGCCGTCCGACGCCTTCGACAGTTTCTACAATCCGACCATCTCCGCCTCCGGCCTTTTCGACATCGGCGTCGGCTATCAGTACAATAGCTGGCTGCGCTTCGATGTGACCGGCGAATATCGCGGCGGCGCGCATTTCCAGGCGCTCGAACAAGTGGCAATACCCTCGATCGGGAGCCAATTCGGCGACTTCTACCGCGGCAACCTTTCATCCTTCATCCTGATGGCGAATGGCTACGTAGATATCGGCACGTGGTACGGCATGACGCCGTTTGTCGGCGCGGGCCTCGGCTGGGCCCAAAACCATCTCACCGGCGTCACCGACACCGGCTTCGCCTGTGTCGGCGGCGCCTGCTCGCCGGCCGGCGGCTACTTCAGCGATGGAACGACCAACAATTTCGCCTGGGCCTTGATGGCCGGCGTCGACTTCGACGTGACGCAGAACCTGAAACTCGAACTCGGCTACCGCTATCTCGACTACGGAACCATCAAGACCGGCTCGTCGAACTGCTTCAACGGCACCGGGGGCGGCGGCGGCTTCAGCGCCGCCAGTTGCGGCGGCAGCGGCCACTTTATCGGCAGCAACACTCTCGCCTCGTCGGACTTTCGGCTCGGCTTGCGTTGGTTGATCAGCGACGTGCCAAACTACCAACCGCCGATCGTCACGAAATACTGACGCTTCCACCTTCGTACAAGAAACTTACGGCGCCGAAGTCTTCCGGCGCCGTTTTTTTTTGGTCACAATCAAGAACGCCGTTCGAACTTACCAGGATGACGCGGGAAGGCGGCGGATGGACATAGATTCATCGCGAGTGAAGCGTCCACCTATGCTTCCCTTGCTCACCGCACGCCAGATTGGGAAGAGGCGGGTCGACCATCGGTCGCGCGAGGCCACGCGGTGTCCACGAATCGTTACCGGTCGACCGATCTCTCTTTCACGCTTTTTTAAGACTGATGATTAACGTTAAGCGACTGTTAGACGGTTCCTGCGCGCCATGACGGCGCGCCGGTCGCCCAAGAAGCGCAGTTGATGAATCATACGCTTCGTACTTTTCGATAATGGCGCAGATGATTGAGATGATCGCGGTGGTTCAAATTCTTCTGATCGATTTTCAACACTAGGTTGGGGAGTTTGGTCGTGGGTGCAGGGAAAGCCCTTGTCGTCGCGGGGGTTCTAGTCGGCGCGATGAGCGTCGGTCACGCCGCCGACCTTATGCCGCCCGCGCAGGCCGCAGCGCCCGTACCGCCCGCAACCACGCTCGACGTCTCCGGCTGGTACATTCGCGGAGACCTTGGTTACGCCGCCCAGCTGAATGACATTTCGATCACGGTCAGCCCCAACCCGCTGGCGGGCCTGCCGGCCGACGCCTTCCATAGTTTCTATAATCCGACGATCTCAGGCGCCGGGCTTTTCGACATCGGCGCCGGCTACCAAGTCAACAACTGGCTCCGCTTCGACGTCACTGCGGAATACCGCGGCGGTTCGCAGTTCCAGGTGCTGGAGCAGATCGCTATTCCGTCGCAGTCGGCGCAAAACGGCAATTGGTACCGCGCCAATACTTCGTCCTATATCGCAATGGCCAACGCCTATGTCGATCTTGGAACCTGGGGCGGCCTCACGCCGTTCGTCGGCGCCGGCGTTGGCTTCGCCCAAAATCACTTCACCGGCATCTCGAACACCGGTTTGGCCTGTCTCGGCGGCGCCTGCTCGCCGACGGGCGGCTACATGCCCGACGGCGTGACGAATAACTTCGCCTGGGCTCTCATGGCGGGCCTTGATTTCAGCATCAGCCAGAATCTGAAACTCGAACTCGGCTATCGCTACCTCAGCTACGGCACGCTCAAGACCGGAGCATCGACTTGCCTCAACGGCACGGGCGCCGGCGGCGGCTTCAGCTCCGCCGCCTGCGGCGGCGCGTTCGTCGGTCAAACCAATCGTCTCGCCTCGCAGGATTTGCGGCTCGGCCTGCGTTGGATGCTCAGCGACATGCCGAACTACGGCTCGCAAGGGCCGGTCGCGGCGAAATACTGACCGCCGGCAAGCCTCAACGCGTTGTGAACTTCCGTAAGGAAGCGCCGCCGCCGCACCAGCGGCGGATCGCGGCGCCCAAGCGTGGAAAAGCCGCATCCCGGCGAACGCATCTCTGCCATGCGCGGCCGTTGCGACAATTGCCTTCGACGGTCAACCGACGTAAGCCCTTAAGGCGCTCGCGCCGCGGGAAGGCTTACCCGCGAAGCGAGGTCGAGAGGTTGCGCCCGATGACCAACGCCGAGGCCCGCGCGCGGCCCTCGATCTTTGAGGCCTTGTGGAATTCGCCAATGCTCCTGCTGAGCCTCACGGCTCTGATGTGGGCGGGCAATTCCGTCGCGGGTCGTCTCGCGGTCGGCGAGATTTCGCCGATGGCCCTCGTCTTTTGGCGCTGGGGCCTCGCCTGCATCCCGCTTCTTATCGCCGCTCGGGCGAATTTCGAGCACGACGTGGCCGCCCTGCGTCCACGCTGGCGTTACATCCTGCTCGCCGGCACGCTCGGCTTTACCGTCTTTAACGCTCTTTTCTCCCTCGCCGCGCATCGCACCATCGCGGTGAACATGTCGATCCTTCAAGGCCTGGTTCCCGTGCTCGTCGCTCTCG
>DASZFX010000486.1:0-4092 GCA_035939375.1 Roseiarcus sp. | reverse complement strand
CGAACCCCATGTCGAGTTCATCCATCTTTCAAGCTATCTGGAGGGAACGGTCTCGACCGGCTCGGTCAGGATCCTCAAGGACGTTGAATCTTCCGTCAAAGGTCGCGACGTTCTTCTGGTCGACGATATTCTCGAATCGGGCCGCACGCTCGCCTTCGCTAAGGACCTGTTCATGGCGCGCGGCGCGCGCCGCGTGATGATTTGCGCCATGCTCGAAAAGCCGGGCAAGAGAGCCGTCCAGATTTCGGCCGACTTCCTCGGATTTGTGTGTCCCGACGTCTTCGTCGTCGGCTATGGTATGGACGTCGCGCATTCCTATCGCCAATTGCCGTTCATCGGCCGGGTCGTGACCGGCGACGAAGCGCCCGCCGCTTAATGGGCGAGTCGAGGCGCTTTGATGGTCGAGAGCCAATTCCAAACATTTGACGAGATCGGCGATCGTTCATTGGGCGCGGAGCGCGCCAAGGCGCTGCGCGGCGAGCTGTCGCGACGCGGCCTCGACGGCTTCATCGCGCCGCGCGCCGACGAACGCCAGAACGAATATGTGCCGCCTTCGGCCGAGCGATTGCGCTGGTTGACCGGCTTTTCCGGCTCGGCGGGCCTTGCGATCGTCTTGGCCGATCGCGCCGCGCTCTTTGTCGATGGCCGCTATACGCTGCAGGCGCCCGGCCAGGTCGATGCGAAGGTCTTCGAAATCCGACATGTCGTCGATGATCCGCCGACCGCATGGATCGAGGCCCATCTCGGCCGGCGCAAGCTTGGTTACGATCCTTGGCTGCATACGCCCGACGCGGTCGAGCGCTTTTCGCGCGCTGCGGCGGCGGCGGGCGGCGAGCTTGTCGCGGTCGAGACCAATCCGATCGACGCCATCTGGACCGGTCGACCAGCGCCGCCGCTCGACGCGGTGCGCATCCAAAAGTTGAGCTATGCCGGCGAGAGCGCGCGCTCGAAACTCAAGCGCGTCAAGGCCAGGCTCAAATCGGACGGGTTTGTCGTCACCGACGCCCATGACGTCGCCTGGCTCTTCAATATCCGCGGCGGCGACGTCGCCCACACGCCCTTGGCGCTCGCTTACGCTTTCGTACCGCGCGAGGGAAGGCCGAAGCTCTATATCGACGGACGCAAACTTTCGAACCGGCTCCGCGTTGGTCTATCCGGCCTCGCCGACATCGGCGAGGAACGCGATCTTCTCGCCGATCTGGGCGAGCTCGGCGCCAAGGGTGCGCGCCTCGCCTTCGACGCGGCGAGCGCCGCTTCGAAACTGACGCAAACGTTGCGCGCCGCCGGCGGCTCGCCGGAGGTCGGCGCGGACCCGATCGCCATCATGAAGGCGGTGAAGAACGACGCCGAACTTGCCGGCGCGCGCGCGGCGAATATGCGCGACGGCGCGGCGCTCGCGCGCTTTCTCGCTTGGTTCGATCGCGAGGCGCCGAAAGGCGGCCTCACCGAGATCGCCGCGACCGAAGCGCTGGAATCCTTTCGCCGCGCGACCGGACTGCTCAAGGACATTTCCTTCCCTTCGATCGCCGGCGCCGGCCCGAATTCCGCAATTCCGCATTATCGCGTGACGAAAACCTCGAACGCTGAAGTTTCGAAGGGAATCTTCCTCATCGACAGCGGCGGCCAATATGAAGACGGCACGACCGACATCACCCGCACCATCGCGGTCGGCCCGCCGACGAAGGAAATGCGCGAACGTTTCACGCGCGTCCTGAAAGGCCATATTGCGATTGCGCTCGTCGTCTTTCCGAAAGGCGTCAGCGGCGCCCAGCTCGATTCCTTTGCGCGCAAGGCCTTGTGGGACGCAGGGCTCGATTTCGATCATGGCGCCGGCCATGGCGTCGGCGCCTATCTCTCCGTCCATGAAGGGCCGCAGCGGATCGCCAAGAGCGGCGCCGCCGCACTCGAACCCGGCATGATCATCTCCAACGAACCCGGCTATTACGCCGCCGGCCGTTATGGGATCCGAATCGAAAACCTGATCGTCGTCGAGGAGCGAAAGATCGCCGGCGCGGAGCGCGAGATGCTCGGCTTCGAGACGATCTCGCTGGCGCCGATCGATCGCCGGCTGATCGAGCCGAAGATTCTAACGGCCGAGGAGCGCGGCTGGCTCGACGCCTATCACGCGCGCGTGCGCAAGGCCCTGACGCCGCTTGTGGACGAGGCGACGCGCGCCTGGCTGAAAAAAGCGACGGCGCCGCTTTAGGCGGCGGGCCTGGTCCGCCGTCCGGCGATGTTCGGACCTCGGCCTTAGGCGCGACGCAGCTCGCGCAAATGGCCGACGAGCCCCGCCGTCGAAGCGTCGAGCTTCGAGACGTCGGCGCTCGTGTCCGAAACGATCGGGGCAAGGCGCGAGGCGAGCTCCTTGCCGAGTTCGACGCCCCATTGGTCGAAGGGATTGATGTCCCAGATCGCCGCCTCGACGAAGACCTTGTGCTCGTAAAGGGCGATGAGACGCCCAAGCATGCGCGGGTTGAGCTTGGCGTAGAGAAACGTGCTGGACGGACGGCTGCCCGAGAAGGTCTTGTGCGGGGCGAGCCGTTTGGCCTCTTCCGGCGAAAGACCGAGCCGGAGGTTGATCGCCTCGGCCTCGGCGCTTGAGCGCCCGCGCATCAGCGCTTCGCCCTGGGCGAGGCAATTGGCGACGAGCAGGTCGTGATGATGCGGGTCCGCGTTGGTCGGCTGAGCGGCGACGAGGAAGTCGGTGGGGACGATTTCCGTACCCTGATGCAGCAATTGGAAGAAGGCGTGCTGGCCGTTGGTGCCCGGCTCGCCCCAGACGACCGCGCCGGTCGCGTCCGTCACGGACGCGCCGTCGAGCCGCACGCTCTTGCCGTTGCTCTCCATCTGCAATTGCTGGAGATAGGCCGGAAAGCGCGACAGGCGCTGGTCGTAAGGGATCACCGCCTGACTCGCATGGCCGAGGATGTTGCGATTCCAAACGCTGATCAGGCCCATCAGCATCGGAATGTTCTTTGCGATCGGCGCCGAACGGAAATGCTGATCGATGTCGGCGCCGCCGGCGAGAAATTCCTCGAATTGCTCCGGCCCGATCGCAATGACGAGCGGTAGGCCGATGCTCGACCAGATCGAATACCGCCCGCCGACCCAGTCCCAGAAGCCGAAGACGCGGCCGGCCTCGATGCCGAACTCGGCCACTTTGTCGAGCCGAGTCGAGACGGCGGCGAAATGATCGGCGACGGCCGCTTCGCCGAGCGCGCCGGCGATCCAGGCTCGCGCGCTCGCCGCATTGGTCATGGTCTCCTGCGTCGTGAAAGTCTTCGACGAGACGATGAAGAGCGTGCGGGACGGGTCGAGGCCGTGCAGCGTATCGGCGATATCGGCGCCGTCGACATTGGAGACGAAATGGCTCTTGAGCTGCGGCGCAGCGTAGGGAGAAAGCGCCTTGGTCGCCATGGCCGGGCCAAGGTCAGAGCCGCCGATGCCGATATTGACGACATTCGTCATCGGCTGGCCGAGCGCGCCGCGCAATCGCCCCTCGCGCACGTCGTTGGCGAAAGCCGCCACTTTGGCGCGTTCGGCGATAATCTCCGGCATGACGTTGCGGCCCTCGACCATGACGGGATCGCCGGAAAGATTGCGCAAGGCGGTGTGAAGCGCGGCGCGCCGCTCGGTGACATTGACGAGGTCGCCGCGAAACATCGCGTCGCGCTTTGCTTCGACGCCGCAGCCTGTGGCGAGCGCGACGAGTTCGGCGAGCGCGGCCTTGCTCAGGCGCTGCTTGGAATAGTCGAAAAGGAGATCGTTCAGCGCGACATGCATGGTCGCGAAGCGCTGCGGATCGGCCGCAAATTCATTGGCGATGCTCGAGCCGAGAACCTGTCGGCTTTGCGTGAGAAGCGCAGCCATGCGCACGGCGTCGATCATTGAAGGCCTCCGTCGATTTGGACCGGCGTTGAATACTAGCGCATCGGATTCGCAATTTGAATCGCAGAGGCTCTCTGGAAACAACCGCAACGCCACGGGCCGCCATTGTTTGGAACAGTGACCGGAACGCGCCGACCGAAAGGTCTGTCAAGGGCGCGCTTTGCGCGCCGCCGAAGGCGGCTAAAGCCCTTGACAGACCTTTCG
>DASZFX010000485.1:0-6143 GCA_035939375.1 Roseiarcus sp. | reverse complement strand
TCGCGCTCAGCGCCTGGACGGAGACCGCCGCCGCGCCAAAGGCGGCGGCGCATTGCGAAATCGTCATCGCTTTCCTTGTCCCAGCTTCCTTGTCCTCTCTGCGGCCGGCGGAACGACGGCCGCTCGGCGCTCACCCGCCGGCGCCCAAAGCCGAATCGCTCTACGGCACGTTGCAGGCGTTGCGCGACGCTTCTATGAAGGCGCCCATGTCCCTCCCCCCGACCGTCCGTTTCGCCCCCTCGCCGACCGGGCGCATCCATATCGGCAACGCCCGCACCGCCTTGCGGAACTGGCTCTTCGCCCTGCGCGCGGGCGGCAGCTTCATACTCCGCTTCGACGACACCGACGCCGAGCGCTCGCGCGATGAATACGCGCGCTCGATCGCGGAAGACCTCGCCTGGCTAGGCGTTTCCCCGCATCGCGTCGAACGCCAGTCGCTGCGCCCGGACGCCTATGCGGCGGCGGTCGAGAAGCTAAAGGCGATGGGGCGGCTTTATCCTGCCTATGAGACGGCCGAGGAACTGGATCGGCGGCGCAAGCGCCAAAGGTGCGCGGCCTGCCGCCGATCTATGATCGCGCCGCGCTGAAGCTTGACGCGGAAGAGCGCGCCGCTCTCGAGGCGCAGGGAAGGCGTCCGCATTGGCGCTTCAAGCTCGACGCCGAAGTCGTGCGATGGGACGATCTGGCGCGAGGGCCGAGCCACATCGACTGCGCGTCGCTGTCCGATCCGGTGCTGGCGCGCGAGGACGGCACGTTTCTCTATACGCTGCCCTCGGTCGTCGACGACATCGACATGGGCGTCACCCATGTCATCCGCGGCGAGGACCATGTCACCAACACCGCAGTGCAGATCCAGATTTTCAGGGCGCTGGCTGGCGCTGCGCCTTTGTTCGGCCACCACAATCTGTTGACCGACGCCAGCGGCGAAGGTCTCTCCAAGCGCACCGGCGCCTTGTCGATCGCCTCGCTGCGCGAGAGCGGCGTCGAGGCGCTCGCCGCCGCTGCGCTCGCCGTATTGACCGGATCGGCGGCGGCGGTGCATCCGGTCGCTTCCCTGGCGGAATTGGCGCAAGGACTCGATCTTCGCCATCTCTCGCATGGTGCGGCGCGCTTCGATGAAGCGGAGCTGCGCGCGCTTTCGGCCCGCACCTTGCACATCCTGCCCTATTCCGCCGTCGCTGAGCGGCTCGCCGCGCTCGGCGTCGTCGGCGACGACACGGAAACGTTCTGGCTCGCGGTTCGCGGCAACCTGTCGGTTCTGGCCGAAGCGGCGGAATGGCGGCGCGTCACCCAGGGCGCCATCGAGCCGATCGTCGAAGAGCCGGCGTTCCTTGCGGAAGCCGCGGCCTGCCTGCCGGAGGTGCCGTGGGATCAAGCGACCTGGAACGTCTGGACCGGCAAGCTCAAAGCATCGACGGGCCGCAAAGGCCGCGCCCTGTTCCATCCGCTGCGGCTCGCCTTGACGGGCCGCGAAGCGGGGCCGGAACTCGCCAATCTTCTGCCGTTGATCGGCCGGGCTAGAGCGTTGGATCGATTATCCGCACGCGCCGCTTGACGCCGTCGGAGCCGGTGACCTCTTCAGTCTGCCCCTGCCCCTTGGCGACGGTGGGGCCGCTCGTTGCATCGCCGGCGGCGATGCCGGATGTTTCGCGGCTGACGGCCGTCGGTTGCTGACCGAGCAGGGGATCGGTCGGCGGCGCGTCCGACGGGGCGACGGGCGCGGCGGCAGACGCAGCTTTTGCGTCGGCGGCGGGTGGGCCTTTCGCATCGGCGCCCGGCGCGGCTTTCGGGTCGGCCCCCGCCTTGCTCGGGTCCGTCTTGGTTGCGTCCGTCTTGACGGGCTTGGCCTTGGGGTCGGTGCGCACGCGCGCCAATTCGTCGGATTTCTGCTGGGTGACGATGATGTCGGTCTTGCGTTCGCCGAGCAGCGCTTCCGCCTCGGCCAGCGCCTGCGCCCAGGTCTGGCCGCGGCGCCGGCAGGAGCAAGAGGCGTCGTCGACGCTCTTTCGATATTTGAGCGCATTGGGCAGATCGACGTAACGCGCGCCGTCGGCGCCGACCGCCTCATTGATGTCGCCGGAAGGCGGATAGGAATAGAGAGCGACTTCCGCGTTGGGGCAAAGCGCGCGGCACATTTCCTGAAGATCGCCCGAGCGGCCGCCGCTGCCGGAATAGCCGATCGGGAAGAAATAGCCGTCGCAGGTGCGCACGCAGACTTCCTTCGACCCGGCATGAGCCTGAACATCCGTCGCCGTCGGCGCATCGGTGAGCGGCGTGTCGCCGTTAGGGAGCAAGGGCGCATCGGCGATGCGCGCCGACGGCTCCTGGCGCGGATTGCCGAACAGAGTGTCGAAAAGCCCGCGCGGGCGGGCCTGCGCTTCGACGCATTCCGACTGATAACGGGCGACAAGTTCAGCGCGAGCGTCGCCGCCTGACCCTCGCGACTGCAATTGGCCGAGATTGGCCTGCATACGCGTGATCTGGGCGTAGACTTCGTTGCATTGCGCCGGCGGATCGCTGCCGAAAAACAGAAACTTCTTGCGGTCGCAGCCGAGCTGACGGCTATAGGCGAGGGTCTTGTCGATCTCGGCCCGCTGCTTTTGCGCAGCCGCGTCAAAGGCCGACGATTGGCGCGACGCCCCCGATTGGCTGGCCGCCGCGATCTGGGCGCGCAATTGCTGGCAATCGGCGCCCTGGGCGCCGGCGATGTCGCTGGCGACGGAGGCGCTAAGAAGAACCGCCGCCGCGGCCAAGGCCGCCCTCAGCGCCAGCTTCGCGCGGGCCCCCTTCAGCAGCGCATCCCTCGGATCATTGACCATCGTGGATCGTCTCGTCCCTGCTTTCCACTCAGTTCAGCGCCATCGCGATCAAACCCCGAATCTCCTTTTGGCGGGCTGACCTTGCCGCCTTCGTCTCGCCCGACAATCTGTCGTCAGCAAGGCGGGCGGCGCCCGGAGGGGGACTATTAACCGCTTTCGATTCCGGGGGCCAGCGTCCCCGGCGAACCGCCCACAAGCCCGATCTTGGCGGTCTTGCGGCGCCCTGGCGCCGGGGCGCGCGATCGGCAATAAAGAGCCATGGCCGAGACCGAAGCGGCGCCGACGAATCTTCCCGAAATCTCGGTCAGCGAGCTTTCGAGCGCGCTGAAACGCGCCATCGAGGACCGCTTCTCCTATGTCCGCGTGCGCGGCGAGGTCTCGAATTATCGCGGTCCCCACTCCTCCGGCCATGTCTATTTCAGCCTGAAGGACCAGGGCGCGCGAATCGACGCGGTGATTTGGAGGAGCGCGTTCGCCCGGATGCGCGTTAAGCCCGAGGAAGGGCTGGAGGTGATCGCCACCGGCCGGGTCACCACCTTCCCCGGCAAATCCGCCTATCAGATCGTCGTCGAATCGCTCGAACCGGCTGGCGTCGGCGCTTTGATGGCGCTGCTCGAAGCGCGACGAGCCAAGCTCGCCGGCCAGGGCCTCTTCGACGCCTCCCGCAAACGGCCGCTGCCCTATCTGCCGCGGGTGATCGGCGTCGTCACCTCGCCGACCGGCGCCGTCATCCGCGACATCTTGCATCGCCTCGCAGATCGCTTTCCCGTCCATGTGGTCGTCTGGCCGGTGCGCGTGCAAGGCGAGACGTCGGCCCGCGAAGTCGCTGAGGCGATCGCCGGCTTCAACGCGCTTAGCGGCCAGGACTTCATCGCGCGGCCCGACGTGCTGATTGTCGCGCGCGGCGGCGGCTCGCTCGAGGACCTCTGGGGCTTCAACGAAGAAATCGTCGTGCTTGCGGTCGCGGCAGGCCGCATCCCCTTGGTCTCGGCGGTCGGCCATGAGACCGATACGACGCTGATCGACCACGCCGCCGATATTCGCGCGCCGACGCCGACGGCCGCGGCGGAGCTCGTCGTTCCGGTGCGCGCCGAACTCCTCGCCCGCATCGCCGATCTTGGCGGTCGGCTCAGCGGCGGAGCGCTGAGGCTCGGGACACGCCGCCGCGCCGAATTGCGAGCGATTGCCCGCGCGCTCCCCTCGGGCGAGGCCTTGCTGGCGAGCCCGCGGCAAAGGCTCGACCGCGCCGGCGGGGCGCTAATCGCTGCGGCCCGCGCGGCGAGCGATGGGCGCCGCATCGCGCTTGGAACGGCCGCAACACGCCTCGGCCGGCAATCCCCGCATGCGCGCATGGCCCGGGCGCATGAACGGGTTGAAGGCTTCGGCGCCCGCCTCGCCCGGGCCGGCAGGATCGATCGCGACCGGCGCGGCGAGCGCCTCGCACGTCTCGAGGCGCGGCTGCGCGCCGCGCTCGCGGCCCGCGCGCGGCTGGCCGCTCATCAGGCGGAGCGCTTTGGCGAACGCGTGCTTCTCGCGGGGCAAAGATTGCGTCGCGCAATCGCGAGCGGGGTTGACCAGCGCCGCGCCGCTCTTGGCTCGCTCGATCAATTCCTAGGCGCCCTCGGCTATCGCAACGTGCTGAAGCGCGGCTTCGCCTTGGTGCGCGATGAAGACGGCGCGCCTTTGCGCAGCGCCGCCGCGGTCGCGCCTGGTCAGCCGCTGCGCATCGAATTCGCCGACGGCGAAGTCGCCGCGAATGCGCGAGAGGACGCGCCAAAGGCGTCGCGCAAACGCCAGACCACGGCGAAACCGAGCCAGGGCACGCTCTTTTAGGCGAATTCCAGAGCTCTTTCCTGCGGCGCGGGCGCGGCATCGACCTTCGGCAGGCGCCCGTTCATCCATTGCGGCAGGAACGACCGCAGCCAGCGCTCGACCGCGCCGTCGAACCGGAACCAGCCGTCGAGTTGGCTTTGACGCGGCTGCGCGCCGGGGAGGCTCAGGCGCTCTGCGCCGCGCACCGTCCAGCGGCACATCATCTGATAGGTCACTTCGGGATGGAATTGCAGCGCGACCGCCTTGGCGCCGTAGCGATAGGCCTGGATCGGGAAGGCCTCGCCGCCCTTAGCGAGCAATTCCGCGCCGGCGGGAAGATCGAAACCATCGCGGTGCCATTGATAGACCCAACGCGGGAAAAGCTCGCCGCAAAGGCGATCGGCCGCCAGGCAAGGGCTGATCGGCGCATAGCCGATTTCGGCGCGCTGATCGGGATAGGTGAAGACGCGCGCGCCAAGCGCCTTGGTCAGCATCTGGGCGCCGAGGCAAATGCCAAGAAAGGGTTTTGCCTCCTTGAGCGGCGTCTCCAGCCAGGCGATCTGGCGACCAATCCACTCGCAATCGTCGTTGGCGCTCATCGGCCCGCCGAAAACCACCACGCCGTCGTGTTCCGCCAGCGTTTCCGGCAGCAGTTCGGCAAGCGAATGACGACGGATATCGAGATCGGCGCCCGCGGCGCTGAGCAGACGGCCGACCCGCCCCGGCGTCGAATGCGCCTGATGGAGCAGGACCAGAATTCTCGGGCGTATGTCGCGCTTCATCATCCGTCAGACCGAGCCCCTCGCGGAACGGCTTTTCGCCTCACCGCCAAACAGCGTAGTCAGCAAAGATTGTGCCGATCTTACCATTGTTACGGTATGCGTTTCGCGCTTGGCTGGCGCCAGCCGTGGCGTTTGCTTTGGGAAAGCGACGGCGCGGGCGCCGCGAAAAGGAGTGAGAAAAGCACGGGCCGCTAGGCCTTCTCGCTTTCCTTCTGCTTTGCCTGCTTGATGAATTTCTTGATCACCCGGTCGCGCTTGAGCTTGGAAATGTGGTCGATGAACAAGACGCCGTTCAAATGGTCGATTTCGTGCTGCAAGGCGGTCGCCATCAAGCCTTCGGCCTCGATTTCGCGGGCCAACCCGTCGCGATCGAGGAAACGAGCGCGGACACGGGCCGGCCGCTCGACTTCTTCGTAATATTCCGGGATCGAAAGGCAGCCTTCCTCGTAAACCGATTTTTCCTCCGACGACCAGACGATCTCGGGATTGACGAAATATTGCACCTGCGGCGGCTCGTCCTTCTTGGCCAGATCAAGTACGACGATGCGCTGGGGCACGCCGACCTGGATCGCGGCAAGGCCGATGCCCGGCGCGTCGTGCATGGTCTCGACCATCTCGTCCATCAGCTTGAGCGTCGCCGCGTCGACGGCCCGCAAGGGCTCGCTGACTTGGCGCAGCTTCGAATCGGGCAAGACGAGGATCGGACGAATGGCCATTGGGGAAAGGCTCG
>DASZFX010000484.1:0-2752 GCA_035939375.1 Roseiarcus sp. | reverse complement strand
AGCGGAGGCGGTCGGATTGCCCTCCTTGCCGGCGATCGAAGCGACATTGACGATGCGGCCGTAGCCGCGCTTCGTCATATAGGGCGCGACAAAGCGGTTGCAGTAGAAGAGGCCGTTGAGATTGATGTCGAGCACCCGCTTCCATTCGTCGACGGGATAGTCGACGACGAGTGCGTTCTTGCCGGCGACGCCGGCCGAGCAGACGAGCGCGTCGATGCGGCCGAGCGCCTCGTTGGTCGAAGAGGCGGCGCGCTCGACGGCGGCAGGATCGGTCACGTCCAGGCGGACAATGTGCGTCTTTGCGCCGAGCGCAGCCTTGGCCGCTTCGAGCTTGGCCTGATCGGCGTCCCAAAGCGCGATCGCTGCGCCTTCATTGGCGAGACGCTCGGCGGCCTTAAGGCCGATGCCGGAGGCGCCGCCGGTGACGATGGCGCCGCGACCGGCGTAACGCTGCATATTCGGCATGAGACAAATCCTGAAAGGGGGAAGCGCCCGCACAGTATAACGCCTGGGGGCGGCCGTCACGGCGGCGCGACCGGGCGTTCGGCTCGTCCCAAGGCGAAGCGCCGGATCGCCCATGGAGACGCCTATGACAAGCCCAAGATTGCCGATGCTCGCGCGAAGACCTAAGGACGCGGGCGAAATCGGCGCGTTGACGAAGGAGACCGCGTGTTGAAACCGCTTGAAGGCCTCAAGGTTCTCGAACTCGCGCGCATCCTCGCCGGCCCCTGGGCGGGGCAGACGCTCGCCGATCTCGGCGCCGAAGTGATCAAGGTCGAGCGGCCGGGCGCTGGCGACGACACGCGGAGCTGGGGCCCGCCTTTCGTCGCCGGCGCCGACGGGGCGCGCGGCGACGCCGCCTATTATTATTCTTGCAATCGCGGCAAGCGCTCGGTCGCGGTTGACTTCGAGCGGCCGGAAGGGCGCCGGATCGTCAGGGAGCTTGTCGCGCGATCGGACGTGCTGATCGAGAATTTCAAGACCGGCGGCCTCGTCAAATACGGCCTCGACTACGCAAGCCTCAAACCGATCAATCCGCGGCTCATCTACTGCTCGATTACCGGCTTCGGCCAGACCGGCCCTTACGCCAAGCGCGCCGGTTACGACTTTTTGATCCAAGGCATGGGCGGCATCATGGATTTGACCGGCGATCCGGCGGGCGAGCCGCAAAAGCCGGGCATCGCCTATGCCGACATCATATGCGGTCTCTATTCGGTGATCGCAATCCAAGCGGCCCTGGCCCGCCGCGCCGCCAGCGGCGAAGGCGCCTATATCGACATGGCGCTGATGGACGCCCAGGTCGCGGTGCTCGCCAATCAGGCGCTCAACTATCTTGTCTCAGGGCGCTCGCCGCGCCGTCTCGGCAACGCCCATCCCAATCTCGTGCCGTACCAGGTCTTCAAAGTCGCGGACGGCCATATCATCATCGCGACCGGCAATGATCGCCAGACGCGCGATCTCTGCCGCGTGCTCGACGTCGAGGCGCTGGCCGACGATCCGCGCTTTCGCGGCAACGCCGAGCGCATCGCCAATCGCGCGACTTTCATCGGCTTGCTCGAAGAGCGTACGCGAACGTTTCGCGCGGCCGATCTGTTGGCGGCGCTGGAAAAGGCCGTCGTGCCGGCCGGCCCGATCAATTCGGTGGCGCAAGTGTTCGACGATCCGCAGGTTCAGGCGCGAGCGATGCGGACCGACCTGCCGGCGAAAGCCGCGGCCACGGGCGTAGCGCCCAATGTGCGCGCGCCGATCCTCCTTGACGGCGAGGCGATGACCGCGGCCCGCGCCGCGCCGAGCCTCGGCGAGGACAGCGGCGACGTGCTCGCGGCCCTGGGTTTCAGCGAGAGCGACATCGCTGCGTTGCGACGGGAAGGGGTGGTGGGCTGACGACGGGACAACCCCGCAGCGTGGTACGAACGGCCGCCGCTGTTAGGCGCCGCGCACCTGGCCTTGCACGCCTTCGAAGGCCTCTGGCGCGATTTCGCAATAGAGCAGTCGCGCCGGATCGACCGGCCCAGGCATTTGCACACGACCCGGCGGGACGCGCTTGAAGCCCATGCGCGCATAGTAAGGCTCATCGCCGACGAGGATGGAGAGCCTGGCGCCCTTGGCCTTGGCGGCTTCGAGCGAGCGCGTGACCAAGGCTTCGCCGATCCCTTGCGAACGGAATACCGGCTCGACGATCAGCGGCCCCAAGAGCAGGGCCGACGTCTCGCCGATCAAGATCGGCGTCATGCGATTGGCGCCGACAAGGAGGGAGCCGACCCGCGCGATGAAGGAGAGGGCGGGATCGGCCTCGGTCGTCTCGCGCAGCCGATAAGCGGTGCGCGCGAAACGGCCCGGTCCGAAAACGCGTTCGGCGAGCCGCTCGATCGCCTCGGCGTCGGCGGGAGTCTCGGCTTCGATGAGAAGCGGGATATCGGGCATGGAGATCGGCGGACTTAAGAGGAATCGGACGGCGGGCGCCGCTTATCGGCGCATTGGGCGCAAGATACGTCGTCGCAAGGTCCGCATGGATTTGGGCCATAGCACGGCGCCGGCCGCCGGCGAAAGAGGCGCCTCCTCGATTTGGGCCGGGAGCGGTCGGAACTGATCGTCGACGCCCGCGCTAGAGCATCGACCCCCAAATGAATGAACTCACACTTGAGGCGGCGGGAGGCGCAAGCCGCCATTGCTTGGAACAGGGGCCCCTGTGCGCCGGTCGAAAGGTCTGTCAAGGGCGCGCTTTTGCGCGCCGCCGAAGGCGGCTAAAGCC
>DASZFX010000483.1:0-7917 GCA_035939375.1 Roseiarcus sp. | reverse complement strand
GCCTTGCCCTTCCACTCGCCGCCGCGTTCGTCCATCGCATAGACGTAGTAGAATTGCGCGGCCAACGTGCCACGCAGCAATATGTCGCAATCGGACGGCTTGAGGTTCCACCATCCCTCGCTGGTCCAATTCTGACCGTCGGTATAGGCGAGCGCGACGCTGACCCGATTGCCGGTATTGTTGCACATGCGAAAATCAGCGCGGGCGGGCGCGGCGCCGGCGGCGATCGCCAAAGCGCAGGCGACAAGGCCGGCCCTGCTTCGAATCTTTCGCTGAGAGTCACGTTTGCGCTCCGTCATGGCGCGCCATATTCGTCGCCGACGGCTCGGTGTCAACATGTCGAGAAGAATGGCGAGGTCGCTGGGCGCCTGGCGGCGAGGATGGTTGGTCAGTCAGCCCCAAGATGACCGCGCCAAGCCCGTGGCGGTCTTGGGCGAGGCTGTTCGGCTCCGGCGACCGCGAAGCTCGGATCGCGAAGTCTCGCGGCAAGTCTCGGTGGGAAGTCTCGACGGGAAGACTTGGCGAGAAGACTTGGCGAGAAGACCTGGCGAGAGGTCTGGGCGAGAAGCCTTGGCGGATCGCGCGCGCTGTCCTTATTCTGGCGGCGTCGTTCAACCAAAGACAGGCCCGGCCGGCGATGGATTTTTCATTGCATGACGAATCTACGACAGTCGCCGGCGGCTTTCAGCCCGTGGAACTGGTCGAAGGCTCGTTGGCGGCCGGAGTCGTGATCCTCTGCGATCACGCCTCCAACGCTTTGCCGGGCATCTACGGCGATCTTGGCCTGCCGCCCGGCGCCTTGGCGCGTCACATCGCCTATGACGTTGGCGCCGCGTGGCTGACGCGCCGCCTCGCCAATCTCTTGAACGCCCCGGCCGTGTTGTCGACATTTTCCCGCTTGCTGATCGACCCCAATCGCGGCGCCGACGATCCGACTCTTGTGATGCGCCTTTCGGACGGCGCGATCGTGCCCGGCAATGCGGGCCTCGACGAAGCGGAGATCGCGCGCCGGCGCGACCGCTATTGGCAGCCCTATCGGGAAGCCTGCGGAAGGACTGTGGAGGCGATGAGCGCGACGGGGCGCGAACCGGCGGCGCTGTCGATCCATTCCTTCACGCCCTATTGGCGAGGCCGGCCGCGGCCTTGGAAGATCGGCGTGTTGTGGGACAAAGATCCGCGCCTGCCGGCGCCGCTGTTGCGGGCGCTGGCCGAAGAGAATGATCTGCAGCCCGCCGACGAATTGATCGGCGACAACGAGCCTTACGACGGCGCTCTGGCCGGCGATACGATCGACAGCGTTGCGACGGCGCGCGGTCTCGCCAATGCGCTCATCGAGATCCGCCAGGATTTGATCGCCACAAAAGAAGACGCCGAGGCCTGGGCCGCGCGTCTCGCGCGCCTCATTGCGCCGATCCTCGATCTGCCGCATATGCATGAGCGCATCGATTTCGGCAGCCGCGCGCCGGGAAAATCTCGACCGCGGGAATAGCGGGCAAGAACGGCGGCAAGAACATCGGGGATGACGATCGTTGCGGCTTGACGTGAGGGGAGAGGCCAGCCATGTCTGCGCGCGCAAAGCGAACTTCATCGGAAAAGGGCATGAAAAGCGACGTCGTCAACGCCGGTCATTTGCGCTCCTTCGTGGAGCGCGTCGAAAAACTGGAAGAAGAGAAGAAGGCGCTGGCCGACGACATCAAGGACGTCTACGCCGAAGCCAAAGGCACCGGTTTCGATGTGAAAATCCTGCGCAAGATCGTTTCGATCCGCAGGCGGGACAATGACAAACGGCGCGAAGAGGAGGAGATTCTCGATCTCTATCTCGCCGCGCTGGGCATGCATTGAGGCGGCCCGTCAAGCGGTTTCGACGCAAGTCGGACTCATTCTAAACTATTGATCTGCAAGCGTACTTGCGGAGCGCCCAGTCCGCCACTAGATTGCGCGCATCCGATGGGCAATGGGTGATCTTGATGCCAGCACAATCCGCGCTCAGCGCGTCGTCAGAATCCTTGAGCCCCGCCGCGCAGCGCGTCGTCGATGCTTTCGCCGCCTCCATCGCCGCGCGCAAGACTTTTGACGAGCCTTATCGCCACTGTCTTCTCGAAAGCGTCTTCCCAAAGGACGTCTCGGACGAACTCGCCGATCTGCCCTTCGCGGCGCCGCGGCTCGACGGCGTCTCGGGAAAGCGCGAATTGCACAATGATCAACGAAGCTATTTCGACGCCGCCGCGATGGCTCGCTTTCCGGTCATGCGCGCGGTCGCGCAGGCCTTGCAGTCGCGACAAATCGTCCGCCTGATCCACGATACGTTCGAGGCGCCGATCGACGATACGTTCCTGCGCCTTGAATATGCGCAGGACGTCGACGGGTTCTGGCTTGAGCCGCATTCCGATCTCGGCGTGAAGAAATTCACTTGCCTGATCTATATGTCGCAGGGGCCAGGACACGAGGAATTAGGGACCGACATCTACTGGAGCCGCGAGCGCCACTACGGACGCTCGCCGTTCAAGCGCGGCGGCGCGATGATTTTCGTGCCGGCCGACAATACCTGGCACGGTTTCGAAAAACGGCCGATCCAGGGCGTGCGCCGCTCGGTGATTTTGAACTACGTCACCCACGAATGGCGGGCGCGCGAACAGCTCTCGTTTCCGCAAGCGACGGTGAGAGTCTAGCGCGGCTCATTGCTCCAGATCGGATTGAACCCAGATCGGATTGGTCCAGGCGCGCCGTCCCGCGGCATCGATGACGGTGATGCGCGCCCGCCCAGGTCGCCGGCGCATGTGGGGCCCACGCGTCCTTGTCGATATTCGTCAGGTCGAAAACTGCGCCGGTAATCTGACGTCCGATCTTCGACAAGGCGCGCGACGTCCCCGTCGTCAAGGCGATCGCCTGCACAGGCGAACAGGCGATCCTCGCCTCCTTCGCGCTGAACGAAACGTCATAAATCCGCGGCCCTTGGCTCGAGTAGAAATGACCCTTCTTGAGCGCTTCAAGCAACGCCTCCGGCTCGAGGCTTTCGGCCTTGACTTCGACAAAGCCGCCGAACGCGTCATGGTCGCCATGGCGAAAATGGGCGTCGTCCGTGGCGATGGCGGTCAAGCGGCGCCCTTCGTTCAGAAGTTGGTCCATCAGATAAAAGCCGTCGCCGCGATCCGTCTCGACCTTGCAGCCGTGATTGTAAATCTCTACCGCATGCGCGCGCCCGAGCGAGCGCCCATCCTCGATCGTCAATTGCGACCAGGCGGGATGAGCGATCGCAACGAAGGCGCCATGCGCTGTGGCGCGAGCGGCAAGCTCAGGCCCGCTCTCGTCCGCCGTCGGGGCGGCGAAATCGAGCGGCAGGCCGGCGGCGAGAATATGCCAGAGCTCGCCGACCGAGGTTGCCGGCGCATGAAGTTCGGCGCCGATCAGCGTCGTGAAATTGTTCGAGCGCCAGCGCCGCGTGTCGGCGATCGGCCAGTTGAAGCGCTCCATGAAATGGTCGGAGAGCTGGATGAAATCGTAACCCGCGTCCTTATAGGCCTCGATCGCCCGTTCGGGCGCCAGCGCGCCGTCGGAGAGGGTCGAATGCGTATGGAGGTTGCCGCGCCAGAAGCGGCCGGGCAGGGAGAAGGGGACAATGCTCAAGGGCTGATCTCTCGCGCGAACGATTTGTCATGCGCTTTGACATGAAGCGGCGCCGCGCGCCCGTCAAGAACAGGCTTCGCCCTAGTTTAGTGCGCCCGTTCGAGAGCGATCGCTGTCGCCTCGCCGCCTCCGATGCAGAGCGACGCCACGCCGCGCTTGAGATCGCGCGCCTTCAGCGCGGCCAGCAGCGTCACGATGATTCGTGCGCCGGAAGCGCCGATCGGATGGCCGAGCGCGCAGGCGCCGCCATTGACGTTCACCTTATCGTGCGACAAGCGAAGGTCGCGCATCGCCGCCATCGTCACCACGGCGAAGGCTTCGTTAATCTCGTAGAGATCGACGTCGGCGTCGGACCAGCCAGTCTTTTCGTAGAGTTTCTTGATCGCGCCGATCGGCGCGGTCGGGAAGCGATTGGGCAGATCGGCATGGGAGGCATGCGCGATGATCGTCGCCAGCGGCGCATGGCCGCGCCGCTCGGCCTCGGAGCGGCGCATCAGGACGAGCGCCGCCGCGCCGTCCGATATCGAGCTTGAATTGGCGGCGGTGACGGTGCCGTCCTTGCGGAAGGCCGGTTGCAGATTAGGAATCTTATCGAGCCTGGCCTTGGGCGGTTGTTCGTCCTCGGCGACGATGCGCTCCGCTTTGCCGCTCTTGATCGTAACGGGAGCGATCTCGCTCTTGAATGCGCCCTCGCGCATCGCCTTCTGCGCGCGCTGCAACGACGAGATCGCGAATTGGTCCTGGGCCTCGCGGGTGAACTGATAGAGTTCAGCGCAATCCTCCGCGAAGGCGCCCATCAGCCGGCCCTTGTCATAGGCGTCCTCGAGTCCATCGAGGAACATATGGTCGAGGACTTTCGCATGGCCCATGCGATAGCCGCTTCGCGCGCGATCGAGAAGATAGGGCGCATTGCTCATGCTCTCCATGCCGCCGGCGACGATCGTTTCGGCGGCGCCGGCGAGAATGAGATCATGCGCCAGCATCGTCGCCTTCATGCCTGAGCCGCACATTTTGTTGATCGTCGTGCAGCCGACGGCCATGGCCAAACCCGCGGCCAAGGCCGCTTGCCTCGCGGGCGCCTGGCCTTGGCCGGCGGGCAGGACGCAGCCGAACAGGACTTCGTCGATCCGATCGGGCGCAACGTCGGCCCGCTCCAGGGCCGCGGCAATCGCCGCCGCGCCAAGCGCGGGAGCGCTCAAGTCCTTGAGATCGCCCTGGAACCCGCCCATTGGGGTTCGCGCCGCGCCGGCAATGACGATTGGGTCTTCGGACGACATGGCGTTTCCTTTCGGCCGGCTCCTCAGCGCTTGGGCGGCGACCTCGTCCGAGATTGCCTAGGGCGGCGATGACGATT
This sequence comes from Roseiarcus sp., assembly GCA_035939375.1. Classification (GTDB taxonomy): domain Bacteria; phylum Pseudomonadota; class Alphaproteobacteria; order Rhizobiales; family Beijerinckiaceae; genus Roseiarcus. Next base: position 2,939 of record DASZFX010000483.1, on the reverse strand, counting down.
AAATGGCGGGCGCGATGACGCTTTCAAGCGAAGAGATCGAACGTTACGCCCGCCATATTGTGCTGCGCGGCGTGGGCGGTCCAGGCCAAAACAAGCTAAAGGGCGCGCGGGTGCTGGCGATCGGCGCCGGCGGCCTTGGTTCGCCTCTCTTGCACTATCTCGCCGCCGCGGGCGTCGGCACGATCGGAATCGTCGACGACGACGCCGTCTCGCTGTCCAATCTGCAGCGCCAGATTCTGCATGGGACGAAGGACATTGGCCGCCCCAAGGTCGACAGCGCGGCGGAAGCCCTCCATCGGCTCAATCCGCATGTGCGGATCGACAAAATCCCCTTGCGCATCGACGAGACCAACGCGCGCGCCTTGATCGCCGCCTATGACGTGATCGCCGACGGTTCGGACAATTTCGCGACGCGCTACATCGTGTCCGACGCCTGTTTCCACGCGCGCCGACCCCTGGTCACCGCGGCGATCGGCGAATATGACGGCTCGCTGACGGTGTTGAAGCCCTATGCGTTGAACAGGGATGGCGCGCCGAACCCGACCTATCGTTGCCTCTTTCCCGACCCGCCGCCGCCTGGGACGGTGCCGGCCTGCGCGGAGGCCGGGGTTCTCGGCGCCTTGGCGGGGCTGGTCGGCTCGCTGATGGCGCTCGAAGTTATCCGAGAAATCGTCGGCGGCTTCGGGGACGGCGATGAAGGGCTTGTCGGCCGGCTGTTGCTCATCGACACGCGCGCCATGCGCTTCGAGACGCTGACCTATGCTTGGGACGAGAACAATATCCTCAGCGGGAGCAAATCGGCGCATGCGCTGTCGCGCGCCTGATCACGGTCACGGCGTTTCGCCCGCCATGCGAACGCCACACTTGGCGCCGTAGAACGATCACACAATACGTCGAATTTGGGTTCGGTCTTGCGGGCGGCGTCGAGCGAAACACGCCGCCGGCGGACCGTAAGAGGAACGACGATGCGCTACCGATTCCTCCATCCTCTCGTCGCTGCGCTTCTGGCCATCGGCGTCGCCCTCTGCCTGCACAGCCCCGCGCTGGCCGGCGGGCGAGTAGCGCTCGTCTTGGGCAACAGCAAGTATCAGGCCGCGCCAGCGCTCGAAAATCCGGCGAACGACGCCGCCGACGTCGCCAAGGCTTTACGCACGATCGGCTTCGAGGTGATCGAAGAGCGGGACGGGACGCGGGATGCGATGGCGGGCGCCATGCGCGACTTCGCCCAACGCATCCGCACTGCCGATATCGCGCTCTTCTTCTATGCCGGCCATGGCCTGCAAATGCGCGGCGAAAACTATCTCATCCCGGTCGACGCGAAGATCGAGGACGAGGCGGATGTCCGCTTTTCGGCGATCAACCTCAAGGACCTTCAACAGGAGATGGACGGCCCCAGCCGTGCCAACATCATCATTTTGGACGCCTGCCGCAGCAATCCATTCGAGGAAAAACTGACGCGAGGAAGGGGGAGCGCAGCGCGCGGCCTTCAGCGCCTCGAGACGGCCGGCGTCGGCTCGCTGATCGTCTTTTCGACCCAGCCGGACAATATTGCGCTGGACGGATCGGGGCGAAATTCGCCGTTCACCTCGGCGCTGCTCAAATATATCAGCGCGCCCGGCCTGGAAGTGCGGCAAATGATCTCGAGGGTGCGCGGCGACGTGTTGCAGGCGACCAATCAAACCCAGGTGCCCTGGGACAATTCGTCGCTTGTCGGCGATGTCTATCTCGCCAGTTCCCCGGCTGCCGCCGCGCCGGCGCCGGCGGCGGCGAGCGCGCCAGTTGCCTCCGCTCCGGCCGCGACGGACCGGACCGTGTTTGTCGCGCCTGTCCAACCGGCGCCTGCTCAAACGGCGCCGGCGCCGCAGCGACCGACGCAGGACGCCGCGGCGGCCGCGCAACCGGCGCATGCCCAAACGGCCCAAACGACCCAAGCGCCCCCGCCCGCGCAGCCTGCGCCGGCGCCGCAGCGACCGACGCAGGACTCCGCGGCGGCTGCGCAACCGGCGCATGCCCAAACGACCCAAGCGCCGGCGCCCGCGCAGCCTGCGCCGGTCGCGCCCGCCGTCGTCGCTAAGATCGAGCCTACGGTCCTGCCGCCGCGAGAGGGCGCTCTGTCCGGTCCCACGATCGGCGCCGCCCGCGAATGCGCGAAAATCGCGACGCCGCCGGCGCCGCTCTCCGTGCCGCCCGTCGCGGCGAAGGCCAAGATCGTCGACTGGAGCCGTGCGATCGAGGTCTGCGAACAGGCGGTCAAGGAGAACGCCAACGATCCGCGGCTGCGCTACTTGCTCGGCCACGCCTATTACAAGGCGCAGAACTATCCGCAGGCGGCGCGCTACTATCAGATCGCCGCGGACGCGGGCCTCGCCGAGGCGAACGACGAACTTGGCGTCCTTTTCGTCATGGGCCTTGGCGTGAACAAGGACTATCAGCGCGCCTTCGACCTCTTCAACAAAGCCGCGATCGGCGGTTCGGCGACCGGCATGAGCAATCTCGGCACGATGTACGCCAATGGTTTCTTCATCGAACAGAACCAAATCAAGGCGCTCGCATGGTACGAGCGATCGATCGCGGTCGGCAATGCCCTCGCTCTGCCTCAAGCGGGCGAGGCCTATTTCAACGGCAAGGGAACGCCGCCGGACTATCCTACGGCTGCAAGATATTTTCGGCAGGCGGGGGACCTCGGCGACGGCTATTCGCTCAAGTTCCTGGCGCTCATGTACGAGCGAGGGTTGCTTGGGCCGCCCAATCCCATCAAAGCCGCCGAGCTCCGCGCGAGAGCCGCCGAGGTTGACCCCGACAGCCAAAATCCCAACGCGCCGCCGCCGCGTCCTTTCGCTCAAGCGGCCCCCTTGGTCGGCGCCGACGTCGCTCCGATCAGACCCTTCGTCCGCCGCGGCCCGGGCTTCTTCAAGGGCGGCGTCTTCCGCCGACACTGA
>DASZFX010000482.1:0-6957 GCA_035939375.1 Roseiarcus sp. | reverse complement strand
GGCTGTAATGCCCGGCCGGTACGAAGCAGATGTCCTGGCTGTCGGCCATTTCGGCGACGACGAGGTCCGCCGCGCGGGCAAGCTCGCGCACCCGCGCCTTGGGCAGGCCCCCGAGCGGGAAGCGCAACATGGCGAGTTGTTCGCGGGTGGTGGCGAAGAGGAAATAGCTCTGGTCGCGCTCGGGATCGACGCCGCGATAGAGCGCCCGGCCGCCGCGCGGATCGGGCTTGGAGACGACGTAATGGCCCGTCGCCAGCACGTCGGCGCCGAGGTCTTTGGCGGTCTCGAAAAGATCGGCGAACTTGATCTGCTGGTTGCAGGCGACGCAGGGGATCGGCGTTTCGCCCGCGATGTAGCTGTCGGCGAAAGGCTGGATCACCCGCTCGCGGAACCGCGCCTCGTAGTCGAGGACATAGTGGGGAATGGCGAGCCGCGCCGCGACGTCGCGTGCGTCGTGGATGTCCTGGCCGGCGCAACAGGCGCCCTTGCGATGGGTCGCCGCGCCGTGGTCGTAGAGCTGCAAAGTGACCCCGATGACGTCATAGCCCTCGCCGGCGAGCAGGGCGGCGACGACCGAAGAATCGACGCCCCCGGACATGGCGACGACGACGCGCGTCTCCTCAGGCCTCTTGGCGAGGCCGAGGCTGTTAAGCGGGGCCGTCTTTGCGGCGCCGTCAAGGGCGAGAGAAGCGGTCATCTTCGTCTCAGGAGCCGGCGATCAGCGCCGGTTGCGGCCAAAATGGACATTTCGCGCCGTATTGCAAGGAAATTGGCCTCGGGCGAGCGATTACGCCCTCGCGTCCGGCCAAACCCCTGGATCGCCAAGGCGTTGATAATAAAATCGCAATGTTTCAGCGCGTTTTGACACATTTTTGAAAGGATTTCCGGGCGGCCTGCTTAGGCAAATCTTAAAAGAGCCTCGGTAGATTCCACCCGTAGTCTCGTGCCTGCCGTGTGAGAGTAAGATGAGTGAAGCGCTGCGCCCGCGGGTGAAATATGTCATCGGCCCGGATGGCAGTCCGCTGACGATCGCCGATTTGCCGCCTCCCTCGACCAAGCGTTGGGTCATTCGACGCAAGGCCGAAGTGGTCGCCGCCGTCCGGGGCGGATTGCTCTCGCTCGAAGACGCCTGCAGCCGCTACACGTTGACGGTTGACGAATTCCTGAGCTGGCAAATGTCGATCGACCAGCACGGACTTGCCGGCCTGCGCACGACGCGCATCCAGCAATACCGGCAATAAGCGAAGGATTTCCGGCGGAAGCAACGGCGCCGGCCACGCGGCCGGCCTTATCGTCACGGCATCAATTGGCCGCCGTTGACCTCGATGATCTGGCCGACGATGTAGCCGCTCAAGGCCTCCGAGGCGAGGAAGAGATAGGCGCCGACGCAATCCTCGGCCGCGCCCAGGCGCTGGGCCGGAATGGAGAGGCGGATCGCCTCCAGTTGCTCCGCCGTCGTATAGCGCTCGTGGAAGGGCGTCGTGATGACGCCCGGCGCCACCCCATTCACCCTGACCTTCTGACCGATCAGCTCCTTGGCCTGGCCGTGAGTGAGCGTCGATACGAAGCCTTTGGCGGCCGCGTAGAGAATGGCGCCGCCGGCGCCGCCGTTGCGCGCGGCGATCGACGTCGTGTTGATGACGAAGCCGCCCTGGCGGCCGAGCCACGGCGCGGCCGCGCGGGTCGTTGCGAAGACGGAGCGGGCGTTCAAATCAAGGACGCGCGAAAAATGCTCGTCGCTCGCTTCCAGCGAATTGACCCTTCCCAGCATCAAACCGGCGTTGTTGATCAGCCCGTCGATACGGCCGAAATGCGCCCCCGTCCGCTCGACGATGGCGGCGCATTGGGCGGGATCGCTGCTGTCGCCTTTGACGAGGAACACATTGGGGCCCGGTCCACCGATGTCGCGCGCCACCGCCTCCGCCTCATTCTTGCTCGAATGATAATGGATCGCGACGCGCGCGCCTTGCGCGGCGAAGCCGCGGGCGAGCGCAGCGCCGATGCCGGTCGAGGCGCCGGTGATGAGAACGACCTTGCTGGCAAGGTCGGGGATGACGAGGCGCGCGTTTGGCGCTGAGGCGGTCGAGGCCATTTTTTGATCGATCCTATCGGGCAGGCCGGCAATGTGCGGGGTTCGACAGCGCTGGTCAATCAAGCCGCGCGCGGCGCCGAGCGAAGAAAAAGAAATTTTCGCCGCCCTGTCGCCAATTGCCGCACCCGTTCGTCATTGGAGGAGAAGCGTTCGAGAGGTAATGGATTTCACTCGCCAAACCGTCGATTTCTTTCCCTAAAATCCATCGCCATGGTCTTGTCGATCTTGCAGCGCACACATTATATGAACCGGGAAAATCACAGAAAATTGAAGCGCGACGCGCGCTCGCCAGATAAAAGGACCGCCGTCGCATGAACTGGATTCTCCTGGCGCTTATCGCGCTGGCCGTCGTGGCGGGGGCGGGAGAGACTTCGGGGTTGATCAAGCTCCCCGTCCCGCCGGCCTTGTTCTTCGCCGTCGCTGGCGTTTTGGCGATTGTGTTCTTCTTGCGCCTGTTGCCATTGCGCGCTCGGCGCGTGGCGATATTTGCGCTGACTTTCGTCGCGCTGGCCGGGCTTTCCGGCGGCCTCTACTATTTCCAATTCTTCATCAAGCCGCAGATGGTGAAAGGCTTTATTGCCGCCGCCTTCACGCCAAAGCCGACGGCCGTCACCGCCGAGAAAGTCGTCAAGGAGACCTGGGCGCCTGAGCTTCCCGCCATTGGCACGCTGCACGCTTTCCAGGGCATCGACGTTTCCTCGCAGATCGCCGGCGTCATCAAGGCGGTGCATTTCAAGTCAGGGGAAAACGTCGCGGCGGGCGCGCCGCTCGTCGATATCGACGCTTCGGTCGATGAGGCCGACCTGAAGAGCGGCATGGCCATGCTCAAAAACGCTGAAATCGCGCTCGAGCGCCAGCAGCAGCTCATCCTCGGCGGCAATACCGCCAAGGCGCAGGTCGACTCCGCGCTGGCGACGCGCGATTCGGCGGGCGGGACCGTCGAGCGCGTCAAGGCGATCATCGCCCAAAAGACGATCGTCGCGCCTTTCGCCGGTCGGCTCGGCATCAGCAAGGTCGATGTCGGTCAATATGTCGCCGTCGGCTTCGGCATGGTCACGCTTCAGCAGCTCGATCCGATGTACGTCGATTTCACGACGCCCGAGCAATCGCTGCGCAATTTGGCGGTCGGACAAGAGGCGCATATGACCGTCGACGCGCTGCCGGGCCAGACCTTTACCGGCAAGATCGCCGCGATCGATGCGCGCGTCAGCCAGGAAACCCGCAATCTCATTGTGCGTGCCGAATTCGCCAATCCCGACCACAAGCTGCTGCCCGGCATGTTCGCTCAAGTCGACGTCGCTTCGGGCGAGCCGACCGACGTGCTGACGCTGCCGAGAACGGCGATCGTCTACAGCCTCTATGGCGACAACGTCTTCGTCGTGAAGCCGGCGCCGCCCAAAGAGGGCGAAGCGCAGGCGGCCGGCGCGGATCAGAATAGTCTCATCGTCGAGCGGCGCTTCGTGCGGGTCGGCGCGACGCGCGGCGAACGCGTTTCGATCCTGGAGGGCCTCGAGGCCGGCGATCTCGTGGTCAGCTCCGGCCAGATCAAGCTGCAACCGAATTTCCCCGTGACGATCGACAATCCCGGCGGGCTGCCGGCGCGCGCCGAACTGCCGAAGCCTTAAAGAGAAAAGCGATCGTGACGAGCTTCACCGACCTATTCATCAGACGACCGGTCCTTTCGACCGTCGTCAGCCTGTTGGTGCTGCTCGTCGGCGCGATGGCGATTTTCAAATTGCAGGTCCGCCAATTCCCGGAGATGTCGAATACGACGATCACGATCACGACGTCCTATCCGGGCGCCAACGCCGATCTGATCAAGGGCTTCATCACCACGCCGCTCGAACAGGCGGTGGCGAGCACCGAGGGCATCGACACGCTGGTTTCGACCTCGCAGCAGAATGTCTCGACGATCACGCTGAACCTCAGGCTCGACGCCAATCCGGACCGCGCCGTCGCCGATGTTCTCGCCAAGACCAATCAGGTGCGCAGCGTCCTGCCGCGCGAGTCGAACGATCCCGTCGTCGTCAAGCAGACAGGTCAGGGCTACGCCTTGATGTACATGTCCTTCAATTCGAAGGTCATGACCGGCTCGCAGATCACCGACTATCTTAGCCGCGTTGTTCAACCGCGCATTCAGACGATCAATGGCGTCGCGCAGGCGCAGATTCTCGGCGGCCAGACCTTTGCGATGCGCATCTGGCTCGATCCGGTCAAGATGGCGGCGCTGGGCGTGACGCCCGGCGACGTCTCGCGAGCGCTCGCGGCCAACAACTTCACCACCGCGGCCGGCGAGATCAAGAGCGACTACACTCAGGTCAGCGTCAATGCTTTGACCTCGCTCGACAACGCCGAGGCCTTCGGCCAGCTCATCGTCGCCGCGCGGGGCGATGCGCTGATCCGGCTCGGCAATGTCGCCAATATCGAACTCGGGCCGGAAAACGCCGATTCCTCTGCCGTTTTCGACGGGCTGAAGGCGGTCTTCATCGGCGTCTACGCGACGCCGGAGGCCAATCCGCTCAGCGTCATCGACGACGTCCGCAAGGCGTTTCCGGACATCCAGAAGCAATTGCCGGCCGGCCTCAAGGGCGCGATCGCCTATGACGCGACCGAATTCATCCGCGCCTCGATCTGGGAAGTGGCGAAGACGCTCGCTGAAGCGGCCGGCATCGTCATCATCGTCATCTTCCTGTTCTTGGGCAGTTTGCGCTCGACGATCATCCCGATCGTGACGATCCCGCTTTCGCTCGTCGGCGTGATGATCGCGCTGCTGGCGCTCGGCTATTCGATCAATCTCTTAACGCTGCTCGCGTTGGTGCTCGGCATCGGCCTCGTCGTCGATGATGCGATCGTCGTCGTCGAGAATATTCATCGCCATATCGAAGAGGGCATGGCGCCCTTCGACGCGGCGTTGAAGGGCGCGCGCGAGATCGCTCTGCCGGTCATCGCCATGACGATCACGCTGGCCGCGGTCTATGCGCCGATCGGCTTCGTCTCGGGCGTCACCGGGGCGCTCTTTCGCGAATTCGCTTTCACCCTCGCCGGATCGGTCGTCGTCTCGGGCTTCATCGCGCTGACTCTGTCGCCGATGATGTGCTCGCGGCTGTTGACGCCACATTCCGCCGACGGCCGGCTGACTGCGTTCCTCGATCGCGTGTTCGAGCGGCTGCGCCGCGCTTATGAGCGGCGGCTTGAGAGCACTTTGAATTTCCGTTCCCTGACCATGCTGATTCTGATCGGCGTCTTGGCGCTCAACGCGATCATGTACGTCTCGACGCCCAAGGAATTGGCGCCGGAAGAAGACCAAGGCATCGCGCTCGCGCTCGTCAAGACGCCGCAATCCTCCAACCTCGACTATCTGGAGCACGCGACCGGCGCGCTTTACAACAAGGTTGCGCAGATCCCCGAATTCGCCCATCTCTTCGTCATCAACGGGTTCGCCGGCGTGCGCCAGGCCTTCACCGGCATCTTGTTCAAGCCTTGGGATCAGCGCCCGCGCAGCACGAAGCAGCTTCTGCAAGTCATGCAGCCGCTGATGCAACAGATACCCGGCGCGCAATTCCTCGCCTTCTCGCCGCCGGCTTTGCCGGGCTCAACCGGCGGTCCGCCGATGCAATTCGTCATTCGCTCCACCGGCGACTTCGAGACGCTCGCCAGCGTGACGGCGGAAATGCAGAAGGCGGCGCGCGAGAGCGGCCTGTTCCTGTTTACCGATTCGGATTTGAAGTTCGATACGCCGCAATACCAATTCAAGATCGATTTCGACAAGGCGAACCGCATCGGCGTCAATATGCAGGACATCGGCACGGCGCTGTCGACGATCCTCGGCGGCAATTACGTCAACCGCTTCAATCTTTATGGGCGCAGCTACGAAGTGATCCCGCAAGCGCCGCGCGAATATAGAATGTCGCCGGACTGGCTGATGCGCTACGAGGTCAGAGCCGGCAATGGCGAGCTCGTGCCGTTGTCGACGGTCGCGACCATCACGCAAAACGTACAGCCGAACGCCTTGACCAGCTTCCAGCAGTTGAATTCCGCGACGCTGTCGGGCGTGCCTTTCCCCGGCCATACGCTGGGCGAGGCCTTGGACTTCCTGAAGGAGAAAGCCGCGGCGATTTTCCCGGAAGGGTTCACCTATGACTTCCAGGGCGACAGCCGGCAATATGAGCAGGAAGGCAACGCGCTCGTCTATACGTTCATTTTCGCACTGATCGTCATCTACTTGGTGCTCGCGGCGCAATTCGAGAGCTTCCGCGATCCGATCATCATCCTCATCGCCCTGCCGACGGCGATGTTCGGCGCGCTGCTGCCGCTGAACATCGGCTCGATATTCGGCGCGACCAGCATCAACATCTATTCGCAGATCGGCCTTGTCACGCTCATCGGCCTGATCTCCAAGCACGGCATCTTGATGGTCGAATTCGCCAATCGGATGCAGGAGGAGCGGGGCATGAGCCGCCGCGAGGCGATCGAACACGCGGCCGGCGTGCGCCTGCGGCCCATCCTGATGACGACCGCGGCGATGGTCGTCGGCATGCTGCCGCTGATCCTTGCCGCCGGCGCCGGAGCAAAGAGCCGGTTCGAGATCGGCCTGACGATTTTCGCCGGCATGGCTATCGGCACCGTGTTCACGCTCTTCGTCACGCCAGCGGTCTATACGTTCATCGCGCGCGATCACCGGGCGCGCGCCGCGGCGGCTCACGCGGCGAGCCGGCCGCATCTCGTCGAAGGGGAGCACGGCGAATTGAGGCCGGCGGCGGAGTAGGGGGGCGAATAGCGCTGACGTACGATGCAACGTTTGGCTCCCGTTAGCCGCGTACGCTGGGCAGTTTCCTTCATTGTTTGCATGACGAAGCGGAGCGCGA
>DASZFX010000481.1:0-2625 GCA_035939375.1 Roseiarcus sp. | reverse complement strand
GAGCAGGAGAATTGGCGCGTCCTTCAGGATTGCGCGGGCGATCGCAATGCGCTGACGCTGGCCGCCGGAAAGCTGGGCGCCGTGTTCGCCGACATTGGTGTCGTAGCCGGCGCTGAACTGGCAAATGAAATCGTGCGCATGGGCCTTGCGGGCCGCGTCGAGAATATCGGCCTGCGTGGCGCCGGGCCGGCCGAGTGCGATATTGTCGCGAATGGAGCCGCGAAACAGAAACACGTCCTGCGAGACGAAGGCGATCCTGTCGCGCAGCGAAGCCAGTTGGACGGTCGCGATATCCTCGCCGTCGATCAGGATCCGGCCCTCGGTCAGGGCGTAAAAGCGTTGAATAAGCCCAAGGACGGTCGTCTTACCCCCGCCGGAGGGACCGACCAACGCCGTCGTCATGTCGGGCTCGGCGACGAGGTCGAGCCCGTCGATCGCCCATTCGCCAGGCCTGAAGGAAAAGCGCGCCTTCTCGACGACGAGCCGGCCCGCGCCGATCTTCAGCCTGGGACGGAAGGGCTCCGCCGCCTCGGCCATGGGCGCATCGAGCACTTCATAGATGAGGCGCGCGCCGACGAGGCCGTTCTGAATGTCGACGTTGAGCCGGCCGAGCTTTTTGATCGGCTCATAGGCCATCAGCAGGGCGGCGAGAAAAGAGACGAAGGAGCCGACGTCGCCATGATGTACGCTGATGCGCCACGAACCATAGTAGATCGCAAAGCCGATGGCGAGGCCGGCGAAGACGTCGGCCATCAAAGTGGCGAGGGCGCCGCCGGCGGAGATGCGGTTGGCCGAACGCTCCACCTCCTTGATCGCCGTGGACATGCGCTTGCGCATCGCGTCTTCGAGGTTGAAGGCTTTGACGATGCGCATGCCGAGCACGGTCTCGGTCATCGTCTGCATGATGCTGGTCGAGCCGTCGAAGGAGCGCCGCGCGAAGGCGCGGACGCGGCGAATGACCCTGCCGAGAAACAGGGCGGCGATCGGCAAGACGCAAAGGGCGAGAACGGCGAGAAGCGGATCGCGAAAGACCATGACGCCGATGAGCGCAACGACCATCAAGGCGTCGCGCGCCATGCCTTGAATAACGTACTGCAGCGCATCGCGAACGCCATTGGCGGCAAGGGCGAGGCGGGCGGCGAATTCGCTCGAATGGCGGTCCTGGAAGAACAACATGTTCTGGCGCAGCAGATGGTCGAAGACCCGCCGCTGGGCCGTCGCGATGATTCGATTGCCGACGCGCGAGAGGACGACCAAGGCGCCGTAGGTCGCAACGCCGCGCAGCACGAAAAGGCCGAGCACCGCAAAGGCCAGGGACCGCATGTCGCCGAAGCGCTCGGCGGCGGCCATGCCGTTGAGAACGGGCTTGAGAAGCCAAGCGGAGGACGCCGTCGCCGCTGCGACAATTGCGAGCAGGATCGCGCCCCCGGCATAGGCCCATTTGTGCGGCCAGCCGTAATCGCGCTGCAGCCGCGCCAGAACCTTAAGCGCGTTAGCCGGAGGACGCTGGGTCGGAAAGTCGAGCATCAGCCTTTGCTAAGCCGAAGCGACGGGCGGGGAAAGTCGGAATTTGCGGAGGTCGCGCGGCGCCGGGATCACGAAATCGCGCTTTCCCCTGACGAGGTCGCGCTCAGCCGCGCGCGGCCGGGCGGCTGAGCCGGGGCCGTTTGTATTGGACGACGACCGGGCGGCCGCGACCGGTCATGACCGACGGACGCGGCGGTTGGGCGGCGAGCTTGGCGGCTTGGGCGCGCACCTCTTCGACCGGCAGCCCCATGAGAGAGGCCGCGATTTCGATCTTCTCGCCGAGGTCTTCCGTCAGACATTCGGCAGCGACGAAAGCCTCTTCGAGCGTCGGTGGGATTTCGCGCACTTTGCGCGAACCCCATTTCGTCATCCAGCTCTTGCCCATCGCATCCTCGAATCACCGCCGCCAATAATAGCGCACTCGCCGCCGGCCAATCGCTCTCACCCGTCTGCTGCACTGCAACAATGATTTGTGCTATGCAATATCAGGTCCTCGGGCGTGACGCAATCGATTGACGAGCATTCCCCAGAAATTACGGTCCGTGACATAAGAAGCCTCAACGTTGCGCACAATACGACTCGCCCATCAAAGTTCGTTCATGAGACCCTTTTAAGATGACGACGCCCGCGCCGGTCTCTCTTACGCAATCAGTGCTTGGCGCGCCGGATGCGCCTTTCGCCGGTTTCATGGCCGATCTCGAGCCGCACGAGGGGTTGCGCGCGGCGATCGACGCCGCTTACCGGCGCCCCGAGACCGAGTGTCTGCCGCCGCTGATCGAAGCGGCGAGCCTTGCCGATCCGATTCGCGCCGAGGCGCGGGTTCTGGCGCGCGGATTGGTCGAAAAGCTGCGCAGCCGGTCGACGGGCGGCCTCGTCCAGGGTTTGATGCGCGAATATGCGCTCTCGAGTCAGGAGGGCGTCGCGCTGATGTGCCTCGCCGAAGCGCTGTTGCGCGTTCCCGACAGCGCGACGCGCGACGCCCTCATCGCCGACAAGGTCGGACGCGGCGAATGGCGCGCCCATGTCGGCCACTCGCCCTCGCCCTTCGTCAACGCCGCGACATGGGGGTTGCTGATCACCGGTAAGCTGGTCGGCACG
>DASZFX010000480.1:0-5229 GCA_035939375.1 Roseiarcus sp. | reverse complement strand
GGGAGGCGGAAAAGCTGGTCAAGGCCGGCGTCAAGGAGCTGATCGTCATCTCGCAGGACACCAGCGCTTATGGCCTCGACCTTGGCTATGAAGCGAGCCAATGGCGTCGCGCCGGCGAGACGCGCGAAGTGCGGGCGAAATTCCTCGATCTCACGCGCGAATTGGGCTCGCTCGGCGCTTGGCTGCGCCTGCAATATGTCTATCCCTATCCTCATGTCGACGAGGTCGTCGGGCTGATGGCCGAAGGCAAGGCCCTGCCGTATATCGACGTTCCCTTCCAGCATGCCGCGCCGAACGTGCTCAAGGCGATGCGCCGGCCCGGCAATCAGGAAAAGACGCTGGAGCGCATCAGGACCTGGCGCGCCATCTGTCCGGACCTGACGATCCGCTCGACCTTCATCGTCGGCTTTCCCGGGGAGAGCGAGGAGGACTTCTCGTTCCTGCTCGACTGGCTCGACGAGGCCAAGCTCGACCGCGTCGGCGCCTTCAAATACGAACCGGTCGCCGGCGCCGCCGCCAATGATCTCGGCCTGCCGCAGGTTCCCGCCGTGGTGAAGGAGAGCCGCTGGCGGCGCTTCATGGAGCGCCAGCGACAGATCAGCGCGAGACGGCTTGCCGCCAAGGTCGGCCGGCGTATCGAGGCGATCGTCGATGTCGGCGACGCCAAGGCCGGCAAGGGCCGCTCGAAAGGCGATGCGCCGCAGATCGACGGGACTGTACATATCGCTTCGCGCAAGCCGCTGCGCGCGGGCGATATCGTGACGGTCAAGATCGAGCGCGCCGACGCTTACGATCTCCATGGCGTCGCCGCGTGACGCGTCCTTAAGCGCGCGCCTCATAGGGCTTCGGGTGGATGAAGGGCCAAGGCGTCGCTTCGCTTCCCTCTGCGACCTCGACCTCGATCAGGACAGGACCCGCCGACTTCAGCGCTTCGGCGAGGGCGCCCTTGAGCGCCTGCGGAGAGTTGACCCGTCGCCCCTCGACGCCAAAGGCCTTGGCGAGCGCCATGAAGTCCGGGTTTTCCAAGGTCGCGCCGATCACCCGGTTGCCGTAGGCGACACGCTGATCGCGCAGCACATTGCCGTAGCTGCGGTTGTTGAAGAGGAGCGTGACGACGGCGATCTTCTCCTGAGCCGCGGTCGCCAATTCCTGGACCGCGAACATGAAGCCGCCATCGCCCGTCACCGATACGACCGGCCGATCGGGATAGGCGACCTTCACGCCCAAGGCCGAGGGGAAGCCGAAACCGAGCGTGCCCTGATAGCCCTCTGAAACGTATGTTCGCGGCTCGTAAACGCGATAGCCGAAATAGGAGGCGAAACCCACCTGCGAGAGTTCGGTCACAAAGAGCCCATTGCGCGGCAGGACCTCGCGGATCGCATCGAGATAGGCGATCTGCGGCTGCACGGCCTCGTATTCCGCCCGGGCCGCGGCTTTGGTCTTTGCGATGGCGGCGCGGGCGGCGGCGCCGTCTTTCGATCCTCCCGCGCGCCGGCCGCGCACTGCAGCGAGCAAGGCTCTTGCGCCCGCATCGGCGTCGGCGACGATGCCAACATGAGGGACGAACCGGGTCATCTCCGTCGGATCGACGTCGATGCGAATGACATGGGGCGGCGCAACCGGACGGTCGATCAACTTCATCATCCCGGTCCAGCGCATGTAGGGCAGTTCAAGACGCGTTCCGATCCCTATGACAGCATCCGTCTCCGGCCACAGGCGATAGGCGGCATAAGAGGAGACGCCGAGCGGATGGTCCTCGCCGACGACGCCCCTTCCGCCGCGAAACGCGGCGACCGGCGCATCAAGCTCCTCGGCCAACATGCGAACGGCCTCGCTCGCGTGCTGAGCGCCGCAACCGGTCATGATCATCGGCCGACGCGCATCGGCAAGAAGCGCCGCCGCTGCCTCTATCGCGGCCGGATCGGGCGGCGGCGCAGGCGCGATCGTCGCGCGAGGCTGCAACGCGACCGGGGCCTTGGCCGCCATTGTGTCCCACGCCATTTCGAGCGCAACCGGCCCCGGCCGGCCGCTCAGCATCTGCCGAAACGCCTCGTTGACGATCTCCGGCGCGTCCTCGACGCGGTCGATCCGCGCCGCCCATTTGGTCAGCCGCGACAAGACGCCAAGCTGATCGGGCAGTTCGTGCAAGTGCCCGCGCCCTTTGCCGATGAAGGCGCTCGGCGTCTGGCCGGTAATGCAGAGCACCGGCGCATTGCAGCCGAAGGCCGAACACAGCGCCGCGCCGGTGTTGAGAACGCCGGGGCCCGGCACCACGGCGTAGACGCCCGGCCGTCCGGTTGAGCGCGCATAGCCGAAAGCCATATAGCCGCACGCCTGTTCGTGGCGTGCGCCATAGGTCCTGACGCGGTCGGCGCGTTGCTGAAGCGCATCGAAAAGCGAGTAAATCTGTGCGCCCGGCAGACCGAACACCTTGTCGACGCCATTGGCGATGAGTTGTTCGACGATCGCCATGGCGCCGGTCATTTCGACGGGCCTGAAGTCTTCGGACATTGCTGGGGAATCCTCTCGGCGCGGCGCCCTCATTGCGCGCGCGGACATCTCGGGTCAAGGCGCCCGGAGCGACGCGCAATTCCAACCGCAATCGTTGGGTCGCCGACGGACAAATTTATGGGAACGGACGAAGGGCGCGCCGAGAACGGATCGAGACGGGCGCTCTCTTGGTGGGCCTACGGCGTCACTCTCGCGGCGAGTCGGCGGCCGGCGGACTGGCGTCCGCCACCGGCGCGGGCGCTAAAGTCGTGCGAAGAGTAGCGGGCGTGGCGGGGTTCGGCGGCGGCGGCGCGGTTACCGGCGCTGGGAGCCGGATGCTGGGCGCATCGGCGGCGGGAAGCGCCGGCGGCGCCTCTCGTCCCTTGCCGTACTGACTCAGATAGACCGCCGCCATCTGCTTGTCGTCATCGGACGCGGCGGCGAAATCCTTGTTGTAGAGGTCGATCATCCATTGATCTTTGGCGCCACGCGCCGCGGTCTTCGCCACGGTCAGCCACATCAATCCGCGCGGTCGCTGGTGCGGCAACCCCTCGCCGGCGAACAGAAGATGGCCAAGAACCGCCTGGGCGGGATGGTGATGCTTCTCCGCCGCAAGCGAAAGCCAGCGCGCCGCGCGTATGTTGTTCTTCTCAAGGCCGCCGACGCCATCCATATACATGCGAGCGAGATTGTACTGGGCGTCCGGATCGCCGAAATTCGTCGCCGCATACATGAACAATTCATACGCGCGATCGGGGTCGGGCTGGACCGGCGAATTGGCAATGCCGTTCAGGCTGTAGATGCCGATCGCGACGACCGCATTGGAGACCGCGCCGAGATCGCGCCGATCCGGCTCGTCTTCGCTGTAATTGCGAATGATCTGGTCGAAATATTCATAGGCCTTGAGATCGTCATGCGGCACGCCGTCGCCGTCGGCGTACATGCGCCCGAGCTTCCACTGGGCGAGCGACTGACCGCCTTCGGCGGCGTATTTCAACGCCTCCAGCGAGGATTTGGAATCGCCGGCGCGCAATTCTTCAATGCCCATACGCAGCGCTTCATGCGCGCTCTTGAACATCTTCAACGGAATTTTCTCTGACGAAGGCTGCGAGGCGTCCAAGGCGGAGGCTGAGCCCGGCGCGATCAACGACAGAAACAAAATTGCCGGCGCCAGTCCGCGCGTCCAAACCGATCTGCGACCAACAGCAAAAGAGCGCGAACAGATGTCGCCGCCCGCCTCGCCGCCGATGTGCAACGCGCCCATACAAGCTCCAATAGACGGCCTCATCGCGGTCGCGCCCGCAACCAGAAGCGAAAAGACGACGCCAATGCCGTGACTTACGTCATCTTGCAGAGATAAAATTAGCGCGTGGTTTATGGCGCAATCGCGGCGCGTTAAAGCAGGAAATCAGGCCGCTTACAGTTGCCCGGGTTCTGTTGCGTATTTGCAACGAATCCTGTCGGGCCTCACCCTTTCGCCGCCCGCTCCAGCGCCGCTTCCATACGATGCAACGCCGCCTCGATTTTGCCCAGACGATCGCTGGCGCTCTCGCGTCGTTCGCGGTTTTCTTCAACCACTTCTTCAGGCGCGCGGCTTACGAAATCCACGTTGTCGAGCTTCGCATCGATGCGCTCGATCTCCTTGCGCTGCGCGTCGCGCTCTTTAACGAGGCGTTCACGTTCCGCAGCAAGATCGACGATTCCCGCCAGCGGCAGAGCCGCCAGAGCGCCGCGCGAGAAGATTTGCGCGGACCCCAGAGGCGCGGACGGCGCCAAACTGATCTCGGAGAGCCGCGCCAGCCGCTTGATCGTCTCCCCCCATCGTTGCGCATGGGCGGCGACGGCCGGGGTCGGATCGATGAGAATCAAAGGCGCGAGCGTCGCCGCCGGGACGCCCATTTCCGAGCGCACCGAGCGAATGTCGGAGACAAGATCGATCATCCAGCCGAGCTCCGCCTCGGCCGCCGCATCGTCGAGGCCCTCCCCCGCCGGCCACGGCCCGAGCGCCAACAGACCTGCCCGAGCCGGCCCCGCCGATCCCGCAACCGCCCATAGTTCTTCGGTGAGGAAGGGCATGAAGGGGTGAAGCAGGCCAATGATCGCATCCAGGACATAAGCGACCGTCGCCTGGGCCTCGGTCTTGGCGGCCCCATCGGCTCCCTGAAGCACGGGCTT
The DNA here is from genome assembly GCA_035939375.1 of Roseiarcus sp. Lineage (GTDB taxonomy): Bacteria > Pseudomonadota > Alphaproteobacteria > Rhizobiales > Beijerinckiaceae > Roseiarcus. Next base: position 564 of record DASZFX010000480.1, on the reverse strand, counting down.
GGCCAGTTCGAGATGCCAATCGCAGAATATGTTCCAGACGAAACGATAGGCGGCGTTGGCGGCGTCGTTGAAGCGGAACGCTTCGATCGCCGCGCCGGTCTCGGCCACGGCCTTGGCCGTTTCGCTGAGGATCCAGCGGTCGAGCGGCTCTTTTGCGGCGCTGGGATCGAAATCGGCGCGGCGAACGCAGCCGTTCATTTCGGCGAAACGCGCCGCGTTCCACAGTTTGGTTGCGAAATTGCGATAACCCTCGATGCGGCGCTCGGAGAGCTTGATGTCGCGTCCCTGCGCGGCCATGGCGGCGAGCGTAAAGCGGAGCGCGTCGGCGCCGTAGCGATCGATGAGTTCGAGGGGGTCGACGACGTTGCCCTTCGACTTCGACATTTTCGCGCCCTTCTCGTCGCGAACAAGCGCATGGATATAGACGTCGCGGAACGGTATTTCGTCGCGAAAGTGAAGGCCCATCATCATCATGCGGGCGACCCAGAAGAAGATGATGTCGAAGCCGGTGACGAGGACATTGTTGGGATAGAAGCGCTTCAGTTCGGGCGTCTCCTCCGGCCA
>DASZFX010000479.1:0-11344 GCA_035939375.1 Roseiarcus sp. | reverse complement strand
ATCAGATAGATGTCGGCGTCGATGTCGGCGAACATCCGGCGCACGACATTGCCCTTGCCCGCGCGCGCCTCGAAAAAGACCTCGGCGCCGGCTTCTCCGGCGATGCGGGAAGTGTCGTCGCTCGAGGCGTTGTCGAAGACGATCACCCGCGCCGCGGGGAGAGCGCTCTTGAATTCGCGCACCACGCGCCCGATCGACGCCGCCTCATTGTAGCAGGGCAGGACGACGGCGACCCTGAGTTCCGGGCGCCTGGCCGCCTCCAATCCGTCGAGCGCGCCGCGCATGTGCTGGGCTGCGGCGCGAAGCGATTGGGCGAGGCCCTCGGTTTTGGGCCAAGGGCTCAATGGGCTCAGGTCGGGGTTGGCCCGTGAGTTGGCCTGCGAATTGGCCTCGGCCGGGGCGGGGAGCGCCTGCGCCTGACTTTTCTCGTCGGGCCGTGCGGCCAGAATATTGGTCGACATTCTCGCGCCGGGTGAGAGCTAACGCTCTCTCAATCATTGGCTGGGAAAAGTTGACCCTTGGTGAAAGGCCGCCCGCTTTCGCCGGCTTGGCGTTTGGCAGGCCGGGCGGCGTCTCCCCTCGAAGGCCCAAGGACCTGCTTGATGTCGCTCGCCGCCGCCCACCCTCCCGCCGCCGCCCGCGATCAGGCCGACGGCTCGCTGCTCGGCTCGCCCACGATCCTCGCCGTGCTGGCGCTCGCTCTGTCGGTCGCCAAATTCTGGCCGGACATCGTCACGGTTTGGACCACGGGCGCCTTCGCCAATACGGACGACGCCATGCGTCTCGTCGAAGTGCGCGACTGGCTCGCCGGCCAGGCCTGGTTCGATCTTCACCAATACAGGCTGGATCCGCCCGGCGGCGTCGATATGCACTGGACGCGCGTGCTCGATGTCCCGCTCGCCTTCCTGATCAAGGCCTTTTCCATGTTCCTGCAGACCGGCGAGGCCGAACGGCTGACCCGGATCGTCTTTCCGCTGACGCTGCTCTTTTTTCTCTGCGCCGCGGTCGTCGGCCTCGCGCGCCGGCTCGCCGGACCGGCGGCCATGCTGCCGGCTGCGATCATGGTGGTGGCGGCCGGCGCTGTGTTCGCCCATTTCGAGCCGGGACGCATCCATCATCACGTCGCACAGATCCTGCTCGTCGTTTTGATTCTTCGCGCGACGATCGACGCGGTTGATGACGCAAGCGTCGGCCGCGCTGCGCTCGCAGCGACGCTGGCGGCGCTGTCGCTTTCGATCAATGTCGAGAACATCACCTACATTCTCGTCGAAATCGCCGTCTTCGCATTGGTCTTCGTCGCAAGAGGCCAGCCCTTTGCGCGAGCGCTTGCGAGCTTTGCGATCACGCTCGCCGTCGCTTCGCTCGTTATGTTTGTCGCCACCATCGGCCCGTCGCATTATTTCACCGGGGCATGCGACGCCTTTTCGAACGCCCATCTCATGGCGATTTTCATTGGCGCTGCGGCGTTCGTCGTCATGGCCGCCGGCGCGCGGCTGCTGAGCGCCTGGCCGCTGCGGCTCGCGGCCTCAGCCCTTGGCGCCGCCGTGGTGATCGGCGCGCTGGCGCTCGCCTTTCCGTCCTGCCTCGGCGACCCGCAAGCGGGCGTCACGCCCCTGTTGCGGGCGTATTGGCTGAGCAAGGTCGAAGAGGCGCGCCCGCTCATCGCCATGATCCTCGCCAAGCCGAGCAACTTTTTCATCTTCGCTTGCGCGCCGTTGCTCGGCCTCCTCGCCGCGCTCTTGGCCGCATGGCGCGAGCGGGAGGCGACGCGGGTCAATTGGCTCATCGTCGCCGCTTTTGCGGCGATGGGCGTTGCGACGTCGCTCTGGCAGGTCAGAGCGATTTCCTCGGCTTCGGCCCTCGCTCTTTTCGGCGGCGTCTTTGTCGCTGCGAACGCGATGAACTGGGCGCATCGGCAGAAAAGTGTCCTTGCCAAGCTTTCGCCGATCCTGGTCGTCATGCCGTTCTGCTCCACCTTCTGGGCGATTGCCGCGGCGGCCGCGGTCAGTCAGCCGGCGGAGCCGGGCAAGGCCGACCCGAAGACCTGCCGCAGCCCGGCGACGATGCAAACGCTTGCGGCATTGCCGAAATCGCTGCTGATGGCGCCGATCGACATGGGCTCGGACATTCTGGCTCAGACGGCTCATTCGATCCTTGCCGCGCCCTATCACCGCAACAATCACGGCAATGGCGAGATGGTGCGCGCCATGCTCGCCAAGCCCGACGAGGCGCGAAAAATCGTTGCGGACAGCGGCGCCGCCTATGTCGTCTTTTGCGCGAGTCTGCCGGAGACGGGCCTCTATGCAGCGGGCGAGCGCGAAGGGCTAGCGGCGATGTTGCTCAACGGCCGCGCGCCCGACTGGCTCTCTCCGGTCGCGGCTCCGCCGGACGCTCCCATTCAGATTTATCGAATTCGTTGATCTACGCGGTTCTGGCCACGATCACGAAATCGTGATGACTTTAGTTTAGAATAAGGAAAATCTATTTCGCGGGCGGACTTTGATAATTTCGCCTGCGTTGAATTATTCAAAATAGAAATTTCGATCTTTTCATTGCGCGAGACGATTTGATTGTCTTTAGAAGCCGCTCCTTCTTGAAAAAAGATTTCAAGAACGCCAGCGGATTTAAGGCCTTGAGCGTATTTCAGTTCAATAAGGGGTTCGGCGCGCGTCGCTTATTTTGCGCAACCTTGATGGTCGCCGCGTCGCGGCCCGGCCTCGCATTGGCCGATGATCGTGCGGCTGGCGCCGGCGCGCCGTCGGTCGATAGTTTTCACGAGCTCGAGACGAAATATATTTTCGGTTTCACCACCGGCGCGGATATCGGCGTCCCCGGCGAGCAGTCGATCGAATTCGAAACGACGGCGGCCTTTCAAAAGCGCGGCGGCCATTACAGCGCCGTTGAGCAGGAGATCGAATTCGAGGGCGTTCCGACCGACTTTTTCGCTTATGAACTCAGCGCCCATGGAACGTACCATTCGATCGGCGGAACGATCGGTCTCGACGACGTTGACAGGACCGGCTTCAGCGGGTTTTCGACCGATTTGAGCTTCGCGATCCTGCATCGCGGCCCGGAATCGCCGATCGGCCTGACCTTCTCAGCCGAGCCGGAATGGGAGCGCATCGACGGCGACAGCGGCCAGTTCACGAGGGACGTCAGCTCGGCCTTCAAGATGATCGCCGACACCGAACTCGTCGCCAATCGTCTCTACGGGGCGGTCAACGTCATTTACACGCCGGAAGTCGGCAAGGCGACAGGCGATGTCGACTGGCAGCGCAGCTCTACATTTGGAGTGACGGGCGCGCTCGCCTATCGCGTCGCGCCCAAGATCACGCTCGGCGGCGAGCTGGAATATTATCGCGCCTACGATGGTCTTCTGTTCAACACATTCAACGGCAATGCGTTCTATGCGGGCCCGACGCTGCACATCCAGTTCGACGGCAAGACCATGCTGGCGGCCGCCTTCTCGACCCAAGTGGCGGGACAAGCGGTCGGCGACCGCAATGCATTGGATCTCACGAATTTTGAACGCTATCACGCCAATCTGAAATTCGAGAAAGAGTTTTGATCAGGCGCAAAGCCGCGGAGTTAAGGACGGTTCTTATGCAGAAAATGAGCGGTTTGCTTCCCCTGAAGTCGCGCCTCGGCATTGGCGCTTTCGCGCTGTCGCTTTCGGCTCTCGCGCCGGCCGCAAACGCCGATCCCGTCGCGATCCAGGTCGCGCTCAAGAACCACCGCTTTGCGCCGGCCGAGATCAGCGCCCCCGCCAATCAGCCCATCACGATCGAAATTGCGAACCAGGATCCGACGCCTGCAGAATTCGAAAGCAAGACCTTGCGCGTCGAGAAGGTCGTCGCCGGCAACGGCAAGATCACTGTGCAAATTCGCCCCCTGGTTCCGGGACGCTATCGATTCTATGACGACTATCATGAGGACACCACCGAGGGGTTCCTGACCGTTCGGTGACGGAGTGGGTCAATGCTGGGCGCGCTTATCATCGTATTTCGTGAGGTCATCGAGGCCGGCATCATCGTCGGCATCGTGCTGGCGGTGACGCGCGGCGTCGCGCGAAGCCGCTTATGGATTTCGGTCGGCCTCGCCGGCGGCGTCATCGGCGCCGGCTTGGTCGCAGCTTTCGCCGGCGCCATCGCCGACGCGCTGCAGGGCGTGGGCCAGGAGCTTTTCAACGGTTCGATCCTGGCGATCGCCGTCGTCATGCTGACTTGGCACAATGTCTGGATGGCGAGCCACGGACGGCAGATGGCCGCCGAAATGCGACAGATCGGCGAGGAGGTGAAAAGCGGCGCGCGCTCGCTCTTCGCGCTGGCCGTTGTCGTCGGCGTCGCAGTGATGCGCGAAGGCTCGGAGATCGCGCTGTTCCTCTATGGTCTCGCCGCAGCCGGCGGATCGAGCGCGGCGGGCCTGTTGCTCGGCTCCGCTCTTGGCCTCGTCGCCGGCTGCGCCGTCAGCGCCTTGACCTTCCTCGGGCTCGTGACGATCCCGCAGCGCTATCTGTTCCAGGTCACGACGATCCTCATCACCTTCCTCGCCGCCGGCCTTGCCGCGCAAAGCGTCTTGTTCTTCCAGCAAGCAGGGCTCGTCACAGCGCTGTCGCAAACCGCCTGGGATACATCCGGCGTTCTTTCCGACACCAGCCTGTTCGGCAGAGTGCTGCACACGCTTGTCGGCTATTCGGATCAGCCATCCGTCATGCAGGTCGTCGTTTATGCCGCAACGCTGGCCGTGATATTCACGCTGTCGAAGGTCTTCGCGGCGCCGAATGGCGCAAGGCGCGGCCTCGCGGCGAGGCCGGCGGCGAATGGCGCGCACCCTGCGTGATCGAGCGAGCCGCCTTCACGCGCGTTTGGCGGCGACATAGGCCTTGAATTCGTTCATCGAGGCGAAGTGAAAGGCGCCTTGCTCGGTTTCAGCCTCGATCGAGCCGTCCGAAAAGATGCTGTAATTTGCGCCGCCCGCCGTGTAGCGCCCGACGAGGGTTGTCGGCTGCGGCGCGGCTTGCTCCATCGGCGCTCCCTCGGCCGCTAGGGGCGGCGCGCCCGCCGGCTCGGCCTCTGCTGGAGCCGTTTCTGTTGGCGCGGCCTCGACCGCGGCGTGCGGCACGACCAGCGGCGCCAGAGTCGGCTCGGAGTCGCGGCGCGCGTGCTCTCCTTGGCGCAAAATCGTCGCACGCAGGGCGTCGATGCGAGAGGCGATCGCCGCCAAGGACAGAATGACGAGGCCCGCTGCGAGCGCGATCGCCGATGAGGTCACATAGAGAATGCCGATCTCCGTGGTGAGAAGATCGATGCTCGCGATCAAGCCGCCGCCGGCGGCCACGATCAAGGCCAGGCCCAAAAGAAGAAGTAGCCATTTCATCAGCAATTCCTTTGCCGCGCGCAATCCAATTCAGGTCAATTTGTCGGAATGGCGGCGAGGCGTGGGCTCTCTGGCGATATCTCGATCCTCGCCGCTGCGGCCTAATGGCCTGGTTCGCGTCGACCGGCGCCGCTTGTTCAGCGCCGGCCGAAGCTCTCGTTCAGCCGCCGATTTCGCATTTCTTGGTGAAGCTCGTCTTGGCGGCGCCGGCGAGCTTTTTGTCGCCGGCTTGATCGTCGCAGCATTTTTTCAGAAAGCTTGTCTTGGCTGCCCCAGCCAATTTCTTCTCCGTAGCCTGGGCGCCGCAGGTCGCGTCGTCGGCAAAGGCGAGGACCGGCGCGCCGACAAGCGCGGCGGCGATGAGCGCGGCGAAAATCGTCTTGGTCATGGGAACGGTCTCCTTGGGGAATCGCCCTTCGAGGGCCGCCGCAGTCTAACAAGAACTGCAGGGGCGAATACAATCCCTTGCGAGGCGGCGGCGACCCGCCCTTTTTTTCGCAACGGCTGCGACGGAATCTTATCGTGCAAAGCCCTCGCCTCTTAAGCGCATCAATTCAATGGCGCGCCTTGGCTTATAAGGAGAACCCTCTTGTCACACACAGCTCTGACATCCGGCGCCGTCGCGGTCATTACCGGCGGCGCATCGGGCATCGGTCTTGCCGCGGCGAAGCGTTTGGCGCGCGGCGGCCTTAAAATCTGCCTTGCCGATCTCGGCGAGGAACGGCTCGCCAAAGCCGCCGAGGCTGTCGCAGCGGGCGCGCCGGGCGGGGCGGCGAACGTCATGACGATGGCGACCGACGTTAGCCAGGTCGATGAGGTCCGCCGGCTGGAGGCGGCCGTCAACGCGCGTTTCGGCAGCGCCGACGTCCTGATGAACAATGCCGGCGTCGGGCCGGGCACCGGCATATTCGGACCCGCGGAGAATTGGCGGCGAACGCTTGCGGTCAACCTTTGGGGCGTGATCCATGGAGCGCAGGTCTTCGGGCCCGGCATGGCGCAGCGCGGTCGGCCGGGCCTCATCATCAACACCGGCTCCAAGCAGGGGATCACCACGCCGCCCGGCGATCCGGCCTATAATATCTCCAAGGCCGGCGTGAAGGCGTTCACCGAGGCCTTGCAGCACGAGCTTCGCAACACGCCGGGCTGCAAGGTCAGCGCCCATCTGCTGATCCCCGCCTTCGTCTTCTCCGGCCTGACGGCGCGCGGTCGCGCAGAGAAGCCCGCCGGCGCCTGGACGCCCGAGCAGACGGTTGATTTCATGCTGGAGCGTTTGGCGGCGGGCGACTTCTATATCCTCTGCCCCGACAACGAGACGCCCCGCGCGCTGGACGAACGCCGCATCATGTGGGCGGCCGGCGACATCGTCGACAACCGCCCAGCCCTGTCGCGCTGGCATCCCGACTACGCGGAGGCGTTCAAAGCGTTTGCGGCGACGAAGTAGTCCCTTGCATCGGCCGCGGCCCGGCTCCAAATCTTGCAGAGGGCGCATCCTCCGCCCGGGAGCCCGCCGCCATGCCGCAGACCTCGAGCCGCTTTTTCGATGATCTTTCCCGCCTGATGAATGACGCCGCCGGCCTCGCCGACGGCGCCAGGCGCGAGGTCGACCAAGTCTTTCGCAATCAGCTCGAACGGCTGATGTCGGGCATGAACCTTGTCACCCGCGAAGAGTTCGAGGCCGCGCGGGAAATGGCCGCTCTGGCGCGAACGGAGAACGACAAGCTGCGGGAAAGAGTCTCAGCCCTCGAGGCGCGTCTCGCCCCTCTCGAAGAGCGTGTCGCCCGTCTCGAGGCCATTGCGCCCCAGCGACCACCGGCTTGATTCGTCTCGCTGATTCTGTGGAAGCCGGGTTTTCGACGGGTTTACGAAAAAGAACGAATAAGCGATTCCTTCGGCCATGTTCGAGGGACTCGGCGCCGTCTATATTCGTCGTCAGGGTGATTCGGCTGCCGCCGCCGCCCGCCTCGGACTCTCGTTGAAAGCGTGCCCCAAAGAGTCCCGCTCAACCACAGCCGAAGGGTCAGGAATGACGCCGAGCCTCAATGTCGTCGCCGATCGTCCCGAACATCCTCTGGACGTGGTCGAACGATTGGCCTCGTTGAACGAATGGGCTTTCGACCGTGGCGATGAGGACGAAATCTCGATCCTCGTCTCGGGCGCCTGGACGCAATATGAGGTCGCCTTCACCTGGTTGCCCGATATCGAATCGCTGCATGTCGGCTGCTCCTTCGATCTGAAAGTGCCGGGCCGCCGCCGCGCCGAGGTCGCGGCCCTTGCCCAGATGATCAATGAGCAATTGTGGATCGGCCATTTCGATTTATGGAGCAACGAGGACATCGTCATGTTCCGCCATTCGCTGGTTCTGGCCGGCGGCGTCCAGCCGAGCGATGCGCAATGCGGCTCGATCGTCCAGGCGGCGCTCACCGCCTGCGAGAACTACTATCAGGCCTTCCAATTCGTCCTGTGGGCGGGCAAAGGCGCGCGCGAGGCGCTGGATATCGCCATGTTCGAAACCCAGGGCCACGCGTAGAGGGCTCTTCCGCCCTGTGATAAACGATCCTGGCCTTCTCTGGAGTCCTGGACCCAGGAGGAAGGTCATGGAGGGGAGTCATGGGGCGGGGAGCCGCATGGCCGCGATCGCTGGCGCTGGTCGGGGCTGGCAAGATGGGCGGGGCGATGCTGCGCGGTTGGCTCGCCGGCGGCCTTGCCGCTGAGGGCGTCGCAATCCTCGATCCGGCGCCCTCGGCCGATATTGTCGAGCTTGCCCATGTGCGTGGGCTGGCGCTGAAGCCGCCGCCCGGGATGCGCCCGGAAGTTCTCGTTCTCGCCGTCAAACCGCAGATGCTCGATACGGCCGCGCCAGCCATAGCGGAACTCGCCCACGAAGAGGCGCTCATCGTCTCCATCATCGCCGGCAAGACCATTGCCAATCTCGAGGCGCGGGCGCCCAAAGCGCGGGCTTTCGTGAGGGCCATGCCCAATACGCCCGCCGCGATCGGGCGCGGCGTTACCGGCGCGGCGGCGAACGACGCGTTGAACGAGCGCCAGAAGGATGTCGCCCGCACGTTGCTGTCCGCGGTCGGCATTTTCGATTGGTTGCCCGATGAAAGTTTCATCGATGCAGTGACGGCCCTGTCCGGATCGGGGCCGGCCTATGTCTTCGCTCTGGTCGAAGCCATGGCGGAAGCCGGGGTCGCGCTCGGCCTGCCGCCCGACGTCTCCATGCGTTTCGCACGCGGGACGGTCGAGGGCGCAGGAGAATTGCTCGCCCGCGAGCCCAATGTTTCGGCTGCGCAATTGCGCCAGAACGTGACTTCGCCCGGCGGCACGACCGCGGCGGCGTTGACCGTTCTCAACGGCGCCGACGGCCTCGCCGCCGTGATGCGAAAGGCGATCGCGGCCGCCCATCGAAGGGCGGGCGAGCTGGCGGGGTAGGCTGGCGCGGCAGATTGACGCCGCCCGACCTCGCTTGGAGAAGCCGAAGCGAGCCTCTAGATTGGTCCTTGAAGAAACGGGACGAGGAGGCTCTGGTGGCTGAGACGAACGAACCTCAATCCGGCGCCGCCAAGAGCGGGGGCGATCCGCGCGTCCGCATCATCGATGCCCTTCTCGCGCTCGCTGCAGAGCAACCTTTCGAGGACATTTCGATCAGCGCGATTGCCGAGAAGGCGGGCGTTTCTCTAGCCGACTTCCGCGACGCCTTTCCCTCCAAAGGCGCCGCGCTCGCCGGCTTCTCGCGGCGCATCGATCGCATCGTGCTCGAAAAGAAAAGCGACGACCTTGCCGGCGAGGAGGCCAAGGAGCGCCTGTTCGACGTGCTGATGCGTCGGCTCGACGCTATGGCGCCTTATAAGGAAGGCTTGCAAGGCGTCGCCCGTTGGCTGCGCCACGAGCCGCTGGCCGCCGTCGCGGTCAACCAGGTCGCCGTCAATTCGATGCGATTCATGTTGGAGGCGGCGGGCATCGAAAGCGAGGGTGCGGTCGGCGCCTTCAAGCTGCAAGGACTGGTCTTCGCCTGGGCGCGGGTGCTCGACGTCTGGTTCGACGACAATGAACCCGACCTCGCCAAGACCATGGCGACGCTCGATCGCGAGCTCACACGCGGCGGCAAGATCGTGGCGCGGGCGGAGAGGCTCAGCCGGCTCGCCGCGCCCCTCAGGGCCTTCGGTCGCGCTGCCTTCGAGTCGCGACGGAGCGCCCGCGACGCCTTTCGCGACCGGCGCAGGCGCGACCATGAGGACGATGAGCGGGCGCATCGGCTTTAGAGCGAAGCGGCGGCCTATCTGACTGCGTCCTAAGTCCACCCTGCCCGTCGTCAACGGCGCGCGCCGCTTAGGCTGTCGGGCTTACGGCCTTCCGAATTTGCGTCAAATTCGATCTTTCTCGAAAAGACATCGCCAGCTATGCCGCAAGGAAAATGGGCTCAAAGTGCTGATTAACCACGGTTTTTAGTCACAGCACAGGCGCGGTTGCGCCATTCTCCTCCTCTCGCGCAAAGCGGGTGGGGACTGGGAAATGGGGCTGACAATAGATATGGAGCGTTCGCTGGCTGCAGGGGGCGAGCGCTCGGGATTGGGCCTGGCGGCGCCGAAGCCCGGCTTCGGCGAGCCCCGCCGCATCGTCGCCAGCGATCCACGCGCCGACGGGCGCCGGCGCGAGGTCATGCTGGCGCGGGGCAGAGTGCAAATCGCTCGGAGCGTCGCCGGCGTCAAAATGAACATCTCGCTTGCCGCCAGCGCCTATCGCGGCGTGGTGCTGCGCCTACGCGGCGTGGACGACGAGCGATTTACCTACGAAATCGAACTCGCACACAGCGATCCCGATCTCAGCGTCACCTTGCTCGAAGCCGCCGACGATAGCGACATTCAAGCGGAGTGGCGGCTGTGGGCGAAGTTTCTCGGGCTGCCGACCTTGGTCGAGCGCGAAGAGGGCGACGCAGAACCAGACGGCGCGCGGCTCGGCGAACTCGTCATTGGGCAACGCAAGCCGCGCCGGCGCGGCGGCGCAATGGCGCGGCGGCGCCCGCGCTTCCTGACACGCCGAAAAATCGGTCGCGGCTCGACTGGCGCCTCGCTCGCCGGCTCGCGGCAGATTTTTCCGGGGTCGAAAGAAGGGCGTTGACGCGTGGGGCGGGCGCCATGGCCAAGCCTTCGCTACGGCCTCTTCGGACCCCGTACTGAGCAACCCTGACAGCCCGGCTCTCGTCGAGAAGCGTTGCGCCCTGTAGGACGTGGGTTGGCTGGGTACGACGCCCGCTCAGCTCACCGGAACGGCGGCTCGTCGAAACTGCGCAGCTTGCGCGAATGGAGCGTTCCCTTTTGCCCGCGCAGCAAGTCGAGCGCGGCGAGGCCGATCTGCAAATGTTCGCCGACCGCGCGCTCATAGAAGGCGTTGGCGGCGCCGGGCAGCTTGATCTCGCCATGCAAGGGCTTGTCGGAGACGCAGAGCAAGGCGCCATAGGGCACCCGCATGCGAAAGCCCTGCGTCGCGATCGTCCCGGACTCCATATCGACCGCAATGGCGCGGGAAAGATTGATCCGGCGACGCTCCTGCGTCCAGCGCAATTCCCAATTGCGGTCGTCGTTGGTGACGACGGTGCCGGTGCGCAGACGTCGCTTCAGCGCTTCGCCGCGATCGCCCGTCACTTGCGCCGCCGCCTCCTGCAGCGCCACCTGAATTTCGGCAAGCGCCGGGATCGGCATGTCCGGCGGCACAGCGTCGTCGAGAATATGGTCCTGACGCAGGTAGGCGTGCGCCAACACATAGTCGCCGATCAGCTGCGACTGTCTCAGGCCTCCGCAATGGCCGACCATCAGCCAGCAATGGGGGCGCAAGACCGCGAGATGATCGGTGATGTTCTTGGCGTTGGCCGGCCCGACGCCAATATTGATCAGACTGACGCCTTGACCGTCCGCCTTGGTCACGTGGTACGCCGGCATCTGGAACCTGTGCCAAGCGACAGCGGCGATTC
>DASZFX010000478.1:0-1582 GCA_035939375.1 Roseiarcus sp. | reverse complement strand
AGCATCGCCGGAGCGGCGGGCGATGGGCGCGCTTTTGTCGTCCGGGCCCATGGCGCAGCTTGCCGCCGGACGGCGCACAGATCAAGAGAGACTCGGCTTTGCGCCGGATTCAAACTCGGCATTACGCCGATTCATTTTCATCGAAGCTTTTCGCCAAGACGCGGAACCGCGCGCGCGAGGCAGGCTCACAGCAGCCCGAGACCGCTCAGCTCCCGCCGCATCGCCTCCGGCATATGCGCGACATCGCCCAGCCGCGCCGTCAGGTCGGGCGGCGCGTCTTTCGCCTCGAAATAGCGCCAGCCCTGGAAGGCCCGATACGGTCGCGGCAGAACGGAGCGAGCGAGCGGCTCCAGCACCAGTTCGCAACGGCCTACGCCGTCCCCGTCGATGAAGGGCCGAACGTCGATCAAGACCTGCCGCGCCGCGATCTGACCTTTGATCACCCAATAGAGCGAGCCGCCATCAAGCAGAGCTTCGACGCGCTTGGGGACCATCCGGGTGATGTGCTTGTGCTCCGACTTCTCGCCGCGCTTCTTTTTCGCGGCCATGCGCTCGTCGATCCAGGACTGAAGATCCTCGATCGAATCGGCGCCGACGCAGAGCTTGATCAGATGCAGGGTCATGGGCGGAATATGGCGCCCGGCGAGGGGCGATAAAAGGGCTCGGGCAACACCGCCTGTGGACGAAGCGGCGGGCTCGCGCTGGCCAGCTCGCCCTGTCATTCGCGCTTTGGCGGAATCAACCCAATCAATCCTCGATCGCCATCAGTCGCGCGCCCTGCGGCACTTGAGCGCCGACCGCATGGGCGATGCCGGCGATCCGCCCCGCGCGCGGCGCATTCAACGCATGCTCCATCTTCATCGCTTCGACGATCGCCAGTCTCGCCCCTTTTTCGACCACGTCGCCTTCCTTGACGAAAAGCGCGAGAAGCCGGCCATGCATCGGCGCCTCGATGACGCCCGAACCTTCGGCCAAGGCCTCGGCGGAGGAATTGAGCGGGTCAGCCAGCCTCACTTCCGTCTGCCGTCCGCCCTTGAGGACGAAGACGCTGTTCTCCGCTTCTACGATCGTCATCGCCGCGCCGTCCTCTCGCGGGGTCTCTTGGCCCTTCAAAGCGAGGCGCCTGACGCCGGCTTCGATCGTCTCGACGAGATGGACCGGTTTTCCATCGACCAGCGCGTCGACGCCAAGGACCCGTCGACCCGTCAGTTCAAATCCGTCGGCAAGGCTCCAAGGATCGCCGGCCGCGGCGGGTGTCGCGCGCCCCGCGCTGGGGCGCGAAAGAAGGCGCTCCGCGCCGGCGAGCGCGGCGGCGGCGTCAAGATCGCGCGGCGTCGCGCCGAGTCTCTTGAGATTGGCGTCGATGAAGCCGGTGTCGACTGCGCCGGCGCGAAACGCCTTGGAATCGCACAAGGCCTTGAGGAACGCCGCGTTGACGCGTGGACCGGCGACCACGGTCTGCGAAAGCGCAAGCGACAGCCTGTCGAGCGCCTCTTCGCGCGTTGCGCCATGGGCGATGATCTTGGCGATCATCGGATCATAGAATGGCGTGACTTCGCCGCCCTCCTCGACGCCGGCGTCG
>DASZFX010000477.1:0-3737 GCA_035939375.1 Roseiarcus sp. | reverse complement strand
AATTCGCCGAGGAAGTGACGTCGCTTGACGAAGTGGTTGAAGACAAGGGCGTTAAAGTGCTGATCGACCCTAAGGCGGTCCTCTTCCTGCTCGGGGCCAGGATGGATTTCAGGACCGATCGTCTGTCGTCCGGCTTCGTTTTCGAAAATCCCAACGAGACTTCGGCTTGCGGCTGCGGCGAAAGCGTCGCGATCACGCCGGCAAGCCCAGAAGCGCTTGCCGCCGACGCCTGAGCATGGACGCCGAGGGCTTACAAAAATTCTTCCAGCCATTTGCGACGGTGACCGTCAGAGGCATGTTCGGCGGCCGCGGCATCTATGCCCAGGGCCTGATGTTCGCCCTCCAAGCGGCCGACAAGCTCTATCTCAAGACCGACGACGTCAACGCGCCGCGGTTCGCAGCCGCGGGCTCGAACCCCTTCATTTTTCCAACGCCCATGGGTCCCAAAGAGACCAGCTATTGGCTGATGCCGGCGAGCGCCCATGTCGACCTAAGCGAATTCAAAATCTGGTGCAGTCTCGCCTTAGAGGCGGCGCGTCGAGCTGCGGCGGCCAAGGAGGCGAAGGGCTCCGCCAAAAGCGCCAAGAGCCGAAAAAACGATGCGAAGAACGCCAAAAGCGCGAAGCCTGAGAGCCGCCCCAAGGCCGCGCCCGCCAAGCGCGGCGCGATAAGAAAATCCACCGCTAAGAAGTCAACCCGGTCCGGCAAGAGCCGGGCGAGGTGACGGCGCGCCGATGGATGGGCAGGGACTGAAGGAGCTCTTCGAGCCTTTTGCGGCGGTGACCGTCAGGCGCATGTTCAGCGGCTATGGCGTCTATGCCGATGGGATTTGTTTCGCGCTCAACCTGCGAGGCGACATTTTCCTCAAGGCCGACGGTCTCACCGAGGCGCGTTTCGCCAAGGCCGGCTCCGAGCCTTTCGTCTATAGCGGTCATCGCGGCAAGGTGACGGTGATGAGTTATTGGCGTCTCCTCTCCAGCGCCTATGACGATCCGGACGAACTGAAAAGCTGGTGCGGGCTGGCGATGGAGGCGGCACGCCGCGCCGCTGCAGTAAAACAAGCAAAAAGCGCCAGACGCGTCGAGCGGGTCGCGAAAACTCAGAAGGCGCCCAGCGCCAAGGGCAAGGACACGAGAGGCGCGCGTCGGGCAAAGGCCGCGCCGAGGCGATCGCGCCGGTGACGTCAAGGATCACGACTGTCGTCTTCGACATCGGCAATGTGCTGATCCAATGGGATCCGCGCCACCTCTATCGCCGTATCTTTGCGACGCCTGAAGAAGTTGAACATTTCCTGTCGACGATATGCACCAGCGCGTGGAATCTCGAACTCGATCGCGGCAGGCCTTTTACCGAAGGCGTTGCTGAGCTTGTCGCGCGCCACCCGGAGCACGAGGCGGCGATCCGCGCCTTCGACGAGCGCTGGAGCGAGATGGTGCCCGGCCTCGTACCGGGGACGCTCGCGCTGATGGAGCGGCTGGAGACGCGAGGCGTTCCGCTCTATGCGATCACCAATTTCTCCCGCGAAAAATTCGCAGAGGCGCGATTGCGATTTCCTTTCTTGGATCGCTTCCGCGGCGTGATCGTCTCCGCCCATGTGAGACTGCTGAAGCCGGCGCCGGCGATTTTCGAACTCCTCCTTGGCCGCTACCGGTTGGAAGCGCGGGAGTGCCTGTTCATCGATGATTCTGCAGCCAATGTCGCCGGCGCGCGCGCCGCCGGCTTGGCGGCGCACCATTTCAAGGATGCGACGGGGCTCGAGCGAGCGCTTATCGAGCATCGCCTGATCTGAGCCGCCGCTCAACAGCAGTCATTTCGACCAAAGCGGCGTCATTCCGGAAAGGGCAACGCAGCCGCGGTCGTTGACGGATTGCTTCGTCGCGCCGTGGCGCGGGTTGGCAGGGGGTCGGTTTAAACGGGCGCGCAAAGCGCGCCCCATTGCTCGTCGCAATGACGATGCGACGACTTTCCAGGTTTATTCGTCCGCCTCGACTTCGACCTTCGGCGGCGCGACCCTCACCGGCCGCAAAAGGAAGCTCGGGACGTGATCGCCGAGACCGACGATGGGCCGGTCGTTGTCTTGCCGCCTTGGATGGGAACGATGACCGCCGCGCTCGCGCTGCTCGCGGCTCGGGCGGCCCTGCGATTCGTGGCGCTGGCGCGGCTCATGGCTCGGGCGGCCCTGCGACTCGTGGCGCTCCCGTTGCTCGTGGCTTGGGCGGACCTGCGATTCGTGGCGCTCGCGCGGCTCATGGCTCGGGCGGCCCTGCGACTCGTGGCGCTCGCGTTGCTCGTGGCTTGGGCGGGCCTGCGCCTCGTGACGCTCGCGCGGCCCCTGGCTTGGGGGATTGTGCGCCTCGTGACGCTCGCGCGGTTCGCGATGCGCGCTCGCTTCATGGCGCTCCCTTGGTTCGCGATGCTCCGTTGGCTCACGATGTTTCCGCGACTCTTGGCGCTCCCTCGGCTCGCCCGGCTCGCGCAGGTCGGGATTTTCCCGCGGTTCGTGGCGCGCCCCCGCTTGCGCGGCTCCCACGCGCGGCTCGCGAGGGGGACGTCGGGAGCGGCCATGGCCTCGTTCGCCGCTTCGGCCGCGACCGCGCCGGCTGTCGCCGCGCTCTTCGCGAGGCGCCGCTTCCTCTTCTTCGACGGAAGTTGCGCCGCCTGCCGCCCAATCGATCTTGCGGTTGATCAGCTTTTCAATGTCATCGATCGCCCGCGTATCGGCGCGCGCGACAATCGTCAGCGCCGCGCCTTGCTTGCCAGCCCGTCCGGTGCGGCCGATGCGGTGGACGTAATCTTCAGCGTGATGGGGGGTATCATAGTTGATGACGTGGCTGACGTCGGGAATGTCGAGGCCGCGGGCGGCGACATCAGAGCAAACCAGAAGTTGCACCTCATCGTTGCGGAAAGAGTCGAGCGCGGCGGTGCGCGAGCGTTGGTCCATGTCGCCATGCAGGGCGCCGACCGAGAATCCGTGTTTCTGC
The DNA here is from genome assembly GCA_035939375.1 of Roseiarcus sp. Lineage (GTDB taxonomy): Bacteria > Pseudomonadota > Alphaproteobacteria > Rhizobiales > Beijerinckiaceae > Roseiarcus. Next base: position 756 of record DASZFX010000477.1, on the reverse strand, counting down.
AGGGAGCGATAAACAACCGCGACGTCGCGCTTGCGATTGCAGAAAATGATCGCGTTCTTGAAATTCTCGGCGTGGCGCACGAGGCCGCGCAAGGTCGCGCGCTTCTCTTCCGGCGACGAGCCGGAATGCACCAACGCCTGTACGATCGTCTCGGCGGTGGTCGCAGCGCGCGCCACTTCGACCCGCGCCGGATTTTGCAAGAAGGTATCGACCAGCCGGGTGATTTCCGGCGGCATTGTCGCGGAGAAGAACAGGGTCTGGCGGGTGAAGGGCACCAGCTTGCAGATGCGCTCGATGTCGGGAATGAAGCCCATGTCGAGCATACGGTCGGCCTCGTCGATCACGAGGATTTCGATGCCGGTCAGCAGCAATTTGCCGCGATCGACGAAATCGAGGAGGCGGCCGGGAGTCGCGATGAGTACGTCGGCGCCGCGGGTTATCTTGGTCTCCTGGTCGCCGAAAGAGACGCCGCCGATCAGCAGAGCGACGCTGAGCTTGTGATTGACGCCGTATTTGACGAAGGATTCTTCCACTTGCGCGGCGAGTTCGCGTGTCGGCTCAAGGATCAGCGTGCGCGGCATTCGCGCCCGCGCCCTGCCTTGTTCGAGGCGCGAGAGCATGGGCAAGGTGAAGGCCGCCGTCTTGCCGGTGCCGGTCTGAGCGATGCCAAGCACGTCGCGTCCGGCCAAAGCATAAGGAATGGCTTGTTCTTGGATCGGGGTCGGCGTGTCGTATCCCGACGATTCAACGGCTTTG
>DASZFX010000476.1:0-14876 GCA_035939375.1 Roseiarcus sp. | reverse complement strand
TCGACAGTCCGCGCGGTCGCATCTACCTCATCAAGAACATGCTCGAGAACAAGAAGCCAGCTTCGCCGGAGGTGGTCACCCATATCGACAGGTGCCTCTCTTGTCTCGGCTGCATGACGACCTGCCCATCGGGCGTGCATTACGCCCATCTCGTCGATCACGCCCGCGCCTATATCGAAGAGACGTACCGACGGCCTTTCCTCGACCGCGCCATGCGCGCCGCGCTCGCCTTGATCCTGCCCTCGCGCCGCCTGTTCCGACTCGCCCTCTTCGCCGCCAGGATCGGCGGACCTCTTGCGCCGCTTTTGGCCCGCATCCCCAACGCCGGCCCGAAGCTCTCGGCGATGCTGGCGCTCGCGCCAAAGCGATTGCCGACAAGAGGCGCCGAAGGGCCCGCCGTCTTTCCCGCGCAGAACCAGTCGCCGCAAAAGCGCCGCGTCGCGCTGCTCGCCGGCTGTGCGCAATCGGTGCTGACGCCGCAAACCAATGCGGCGGCGATCGAAATGCTGACCCGCTTTGGCGTCGAGGCGGTTTACGCCAGGGGCGAGGGATGCTGCGGCTCGCTGGTCCACCACATGGGCCGCGAGCCGCGCGCGCTCGATCAGGCCCGCGCCAACATCGACGCATGGACGCGCGAGATCGAAACCGGCGGACTCGACGCCATTCTCGTCTCGGCCTCCGGCTGCGGCGCGACGGTCAAGGACTACGGTTTCATGCTGCGCGCCGACGCCGCCTACGCCGAAAAAGCGGCGCGCGTGTCGGCGCTGGCCAAGGACATAACCGAATATCTGGCGACGCTCGATCTTTCCTTCGTGGAGACGGAGAAATTGACGGTCGCCTATCATTCGTCCTGTTCGCTGCAGCACGGCCAGAAAGTGACCGAGCCGCCGAAGAGCCTGTTGCGAAGGGCCGGCTTCACCGTGCGCGAGCCGGCGGAAGGCCACATCTGCTGCGGATCGGCGGGGACCTATAATATCATGCAGCCGGAGATCGCTTCGCGCCTCCGCGAACGCAAGCTGCGAAACATCGAACGCCTCAAGCCCGACGTCCTCGTCGCCGGCAATGTCGGCTGCATGGCGCAACTCGCGGTCGGCGCGAAAGTCCCTGTCGTCCATACGGTCGAGCTGATCAATTGGGCGACCGGCGGCGCCAAGCCCGAGGCGATGGGATAGAACCGACCCAATAGTACGAAAACGGCCTCACGCCCGCCGCGCCGCTTTTCTCTCGCCCGTTTCGACAGGGCCCTCCGGCGCTCTCTCCCATCCAAAGACACTGCGCCCGCCATAGGCGTGCGAATCCCGCCGCTCCTGCGCGAAGAATTCATCGACCGGCGGACCGGCGGCGCGGCGCTCGAGCAGGCGCGACTGATCATCGAGCCGTCTTAGCGCGCCGACCTCCTCCTCCCGGCCGAGCTTCGCCTTCTGAACCGCCGATTTCAGCACCTCAATGGTCCGATCGTAGACGCGGAGCGGGACCGGAAACGGGTGGCGGTCCTTGCCGCCATGGGCGAGCGAGAAGCGCGCCGGGTCGCTGAAGCGATAGGGCGCGCCATGCACGACTTCAGCGACCATCGCCAGCGCGCGCACCGTGCGCGCGCCGACCCCTGGAACAAGCAGAAGCTCGGAGAAATCGCCCGGCCCGCATTCCGCCGCAGCGGCGAGATTGCCGTGCAGCCGACGCGCAAAAACGTCCTTCGGACGCACGTCGTGGTGAGCCGGCATAGTGAGATGCGGCAGCAGCGGCTGCGCGACGGCGGCGGGCGGGAAAGCGGGCGCAAGGCTCCTCTCGAGCGCTTCCGCCTCGCGGGCGATCCGGTCCGGCCCGAGCGCCGCCAATATTTCCACCTGACCGCGCCGCGACGCCTCGGCGCGGCGATCGGTGAGATTGACGATCTCGCCTTGCTCGCGCCCTTCGATCGCGGCATGGGGCTCCTCGACGAAGCTTTTGAGCCCTTCCGACAGCCAGTGATAGCGCCGGGCCTGACCGCGATCATCGTTCAGGCCCTGCTGCACGACCACCCAATGGCCGTCATCGGCGACGATGAAGCCGTGCAGGTAAAGTTCGAAGCCGTCCTGCACAGCCGCGCTGTCGACCTTGGCGACGAGACGGCTCGCCCGGGCCAGCGCCGCGCCGTCGAACCCGACCCTCGCCCCGATTTCGACAAGCTCACTCGGCGTTTTTCGCGAATGCTTTCCGCGCCCGCCGCAGACGTGAAGGCCGAGTTCGCCGGCAAGTGGGGCAAGGCCGCGTTTCAATGCGCCGATGACGCTCGTGGTGATCCCCGACGAATGCCAGTCCATGCCCATGACGCAGCCGAAGGCCTGGAACCAGAACGGGTGGGCGAGGCGTCGCAGCAGCTCGTCGCGGCCATAATGATGGACGATCGCCTCGCACATGACAGCGCCGAGCCGCATCATCCTTTCGGCGAGCCACAGCGGCACGCGGCCGCCATGCAAGGGGAGATCAGCGGTTCCCGCGCGCCGCGCCATAACGATCCTCACGAAAATGTTCCCTAAATGTTCTAGCATGGAGGCGCGGTCCGCGCTAGCCTCGCCCTTGATGAGCAAAAGCGGCGAGAGATCATTCGATGCGAAAATCAGCCCTGCCGCAGTCGCGGCGCCGATTCCCGCCGTGGCTTTTCCCTTGTACCGGACTGGCCTAGGCTGCTTGTCCCTTCGCAATAAAATCTTACATACGAGTCGCGCTCGATTTGGATTCAGAAGGCCGTTGATCGTCGGCGAATAAGCGGCGCAGCGTAAGGAGTTAGGGTGCGGCGATCCGATCCGTCTAATGCAGAACGCGCGTTGGCGGGCGTCGCGCGGGACCCGCAAGACAAACGCGCCCATCAGGCGGCGACGCCTTCGGCGGACGTCCTCCCGGTCGGGCTCTTTCATCCAGCCGTCGCCCATTGGTTCGCCACCCATTTCGAGGCGCCGACTCGCGCACAGAGCGAGGCTTGGCCGGCGATCAAGGCGGGTCGGCACACGCTGATCGCCGCGCCGACCGGTTCAGGCAAGACGCTGGCGGCCTTTCTCGCCGCGATCGACGATCTTGTCCGCCAGGGCCTCGCCGGCCAACTGACGGACGAGACGCAGATCGTCTATGTCTCGCCGCTGAAGGCGCTGTCGAACGACATTCATCGGAATCTCGAAATTCCTCTCGCCGGCATTCGCCAGGAATTGCTGCGCCGGGGTTTCGGCGAGGTCGAGATCCGCGCCTGGGTGCGCACTGGCGATACGCCCTCCGCCGAACGCGAGCGCATGCGCCGTCGCCCACCGCATATTCTGGTGACGACGCCGGAATCGCTTTACGTGCTGCTCGGCTCTGAATCGGGACGCAAGATGCTGGCGACGGTGCGCGCCGTCATCGTCGATGAGATCCATGCCGTTGCGCCGAACAAGCGCGGCGCGCATCTTTCGCTTTCGCTCGAGCGTCTGGGCGCGCTCTGCGGCGACAGGCTTCTGCGCATCGGTCTTTCGGCGACGCAGAAGCCGGTCGAGGCCGTCGCGCATCTTCTCGTCGGCGCCGCCGCCGACGGCGCGCCGGCCGCAGATGCGGCGATCATCGATACCGGCCATCAGCGCCGCCGCGATCTCGCCATCGAAGTTCCCGATGCGCCGCTCGAATCGGTGATGTCGACGGATGTCTGGCGCCAGGTCTATGACCGGCTCGCGCGCCTGATCGAAGACCATCGCACGACGTTGGTCTTCGTCAACACCCGCCGCATGGCGGAGCGCGTCGCCCATGAACTCTCGGAACGCCTTGGCGAAAAGGCGCTCACCGCCCATCACGGCAGCATGGCGAAGGAGCATCGCCTCGCGGCCGAACGCCGGCTGAAGAAGGGCGAGTTGAAGGCCTTGGTCGCGACCGCCTCGCTCGAACTCGGCATCGACATCGGGGATGTCGATCTCGTCTGCCAGCTCGGCTCGCCCCGCTCCATCGCCTCTTTTCTGCAGCGGGTCGGCCGCTCGGGCCATGCCGTCGGCGGCACGCCGAAGGGGCGCTTGTTCCCGCTTTCGCGCGACGACCTCGTCGAATGCGCCGCCTTGCTCGACGGCGTCAGGCGAGGCGAGCTCGACCGGCTCGCCATTCCCCATCAACCGCTGGACGCCCTGGCCCAGCAGATCGCCGCCGAGGTAGCGGCGAAGGATTGGCCGCAGACCGAGCTCTATGAGCTCTACCGCCGCGCATGGCCTTATCGGCGATTGAAACGCGAGGATTTCGACGCCATCGTACATATGCTGGCTGAGGGGTTCACGACGCGGCGCGGCCGGCGCGGCGCGCTCCTCCATCACGACGCGGTCAATCACGTGCTGCGTGGTCGACGCGGCGCTCGCACCACCGCTCTGACGTCGGGCGGCGTCATTCCGGACAACGCCGATTATCAGGTGCTGCTGGAGCCTGAGAACCAGACAATCGGCAGCGTCAACGAGGATTTCGCCGTTGAAAGCATGGCCGGCGACATATTTCTGCTCGGCAATGTCTCCTATCGCATTCTTCGCGTCGAACGCGGAACGGTGCGCGTCGAGGACGCGCACGGCCAGCCGCCGACCATACCGTTCTGGCTCGGCGAGGCGCCCGGCCGCACCGACGAGCTCTCGGCCGCGGTCTCGCGGCTCAGAGAAACGATCGCGGCGCGCCTGCAGTCCGATGCTTCAGGGGAAAGCGCGCGGATTTGGCTGATCGAGGAGATCGGCCTCGGCGCGGCGGCCGCCGAGCAACTCGTCGAATATCTCGCCGCCGCCGCCGCGGCCCTCGGCTGTCTGCCGACGCAGGATAAAATTGTATTCGAACGCTTCTTCGATGAAGCCGGCGGCATGCAGCTCGTCATCCATTCGCCCTTCGGCAGCCGCGTCAACCGGGCATGGGGCCTGGCGTTGCGCAAACGCTTCTGCCGCAAGTTCAACTTCGAGCTTCAGGCGGCGGCGACGGAGGACAATATCGTACTTTCGCTGACCACCGCCCATAGTTTCGATCTCGCCGAAGTCGCCCGTTATCTCCATTCGAACAGCGTCCGGCACGTGCTGATCCAGGCGATGCTCGATTCGCCCATGTTCACCACCCGCTGGCGCTGGGTGGCCGGCGTGTCGCTCGCCCTGCCGCGCTTCAGCGGCGGCAAGAAAGTGCCGCCGCAATTCATGCGCATGCAGGCGGAAGACCTGATCGCCGCGGTTTTTCCCGACCAGATCGCCTGCGCGGAGAATCTCGTCGGCGAGCGGGAGGTTCCCGATCATCCGCTGACTAACCAAGCGATCGACGATTGCCTCAATGAGGCGATGGATATCGAAGCCCTGGAGCGGCTCTTGAAGAGGATCGAGGCGGGCGACGTCCACATCGTACCTTGCGATTTGACGCAGGCCTCGCCCCTCGCTCTCGAAGTTCTGTCCGCCCGGCCTTATGCTTTTCTCGATGACGCCCCGCTCGAAGAGCGGCGGACGCAGGCGGTCATGGCCCGGCGCTGGCTCGATCCGGAAAGCGCTGCCGACCTTGGCCGGCTCGATCCCGAGGCGATCGCCCGCGTCCGCGCCGAGGCCTGGCCCGAACCGACGGACGCGGAAGAGATGCACGACGCGCTCTTGTGGCTCGGCTGCCTGACCGAGGAAGAGGCCCGCAGCGCGCCCGACTGGATCGGCTGGCTGGAGGCGCTCGCCAAGGCGAAGCGCGCGACGCGGATGAAGACGCCGCAAACGACGCTCTGGGTCGCCGCCGAACGGCTCAATCAGGTCCAGGCGATTTGGCCGGAGGCGCCCCGGCTGCCGGACATCGCCCCGCCGGCGGATCAGGCCCAGGCGGTTTGGTCTTCTGAGCAGGCGCTGGCCGAGATCGTCCGCGGCAGGCTCGAAGGCCTCGGCCCGTTGACCCAGACGGCCCTGGCCGCCCCGCTTGGGCTGGAGCCGGATGCGCTTTCCGGCGCGGGGACGGCGCTTGAGGCCGAAGGCTCCATCTTGCGCGGGCGCTTCCTGCCGGGCGTCAACGCCGAGCAGTGGTGCGATCGTCGCCTGCTGGCGCGCATCCACCACTATACGATCCGGCGTCTGCGCGCTGAAATCGAGCCGGTCGCTGCGCGCGATTTTCTCCGCTTCCTGTTCGCCTGGCAGCGTGTGAGCGACGACGCGCGTCTGCAAGGACCAGAGGCGATGGGCGTCGCCTTGTCCCTGCTCGAAGGTTTCGAAGCGCCGGCGAGCGCCTGGGAAACCGAGATCCTTCCGGCCCGCGTCGCGAAATATGAAGCCGCGTGGTTGGACGCCGAGTGCCTTGCCGGGCGCATCGCGTGGACGCGCCTCACCCCATCGGCCAGCGCGAATGGCCGGCGCGCTGTTTCGCCGGTCCGCACCACGCCGATCGCCCTGTTGGAGCGCAGGCGCGTTCCCATTTGGATGGCGCTCGCCCAACCGACAGGCGACATTTCGCCGAGCCCGAGGGCGCAAGCCGCGCTGGAGCGCCTCGCCGGCCAGGGCGCGCTGTTCTTCGATGAACTCGCCGAGGCCGCTCGCCTGCTGCGTCCCGAACTTGAGGAAGCGCTTGGCGAGCTCGTGTCGCTCGGCCTCGTCAATTCCGACAGTTTTGGCGGCTTGCGAGCCCTGCTGGTTCCCTCGGAGCGCCGCACGCCGATCGCCGGAGCGAAACGCCGCGGCAAGGTCCTCGCTTTCGGCATGGAAAGCGCGGGCCGCTGGTCGCTGGTGCGCCGTGCGCCTCAGGACGGAATCGAACCGCAGGCGAGGACCGCCGCCGTCGAATACGTCGCCCGTACTTTGCTGCGGCGGTACGGCGTCGTCTTCTGGCGTCTCTTGGCGCGCGAGGCGGGATGGCTGCCGCCCTGGCGCGAATTGGTCGGCGTCTACCGTCGTCTCGAGGCGCGCGGCGAAATTCGCGGCGGACGCTTCGTCGCCGGCTTCGCGGGCGAACAATACGCCTTGCCTGAGGCGGTTGGGCTGATGCGCGAGATGCGGCGCAAGCCGACGTCCGGCCAGTGGATATCGTTGTCGGCCGCCGATCCGTTGAACCTGGCCGGAATCATTGCGCCGGGCGCGAAAGTGGCGGCCCTGACCGGCAATCGGCTTATTTATCGCGACGGCGTTCCCGTCGCGGCCCTCGTCGGCGGCGAAGTGGAAGTGCTGACCGCGCTCGATCCGGCAACGGAATGGGAAGCGCGCAAAAGGCTGATCCGTTCGGCGGCGTCGGGCGCATTGGCCGATTTGGCGTGACGTCGGGCGGGGCTTCGTCGTACTTCGCTTTGTGAGATTCGCAGATCGGCGCCGACGGCGATATCGCACCTGCGCGACTGAGGCGGGTTCCGCCATTGTTTGCACAGCGCGGACCAGCGCAGCGCCTTTTCGATAGAGCGACAACTGGGTCGATCGGGCGGCAGGGACGGCCTCGACAAGCGTTTGACGGATCACGCCGTCGATCTCTTGCCTGCAAAAGTTCCGAACCGAAAGATTGTCAAGGACACGGCTTCGCCGCGCCGCCGAAGGCTGTTGCGAAGCAATCCTTGACAATCTCTTCGGTTCGGAAAAAGAGGTTGGCAAGAGGTCGACGGCGCCTTCTAGGTCGGCGCAAGAAGCGGAGGGCGAACGGGCGACGCGAGGCGTTCGTCGCCGAAGGCGAATGCGCCCAGGCTTGAAACGCCGGCGCCGCTAGTCCAATGTCGAGCCCCGAGGGAGACTGAAGGACGAAGCTTTGACCGACGCCGTTCGAGACCCGATTCGCGTCGGGCTTTTTGTCACGTGCCTCGTCGATCTTTTTCGCCCGAGCGTCGGCTTCGCTGCGGTCAAGCTGCTGGAGGACGCGGGTTGTCGGGTCTTCGCGCCCAGCCAGACCTGTTGCGGTCAGCCGGCCTATAATTCGGGCGACCGCGCCACGACCAAGGAGCTTGCGCGCCAGGTGATGGCGGCTTTCGAAGATTGCGACTATGTCGTTGCGCCAAGCGGCTCCTGCGCCGGCATGCTCGCCAAGCACTATCCCGAACTCTTCGCCGACGAACCAGAATTCGCCGCCAAGGCGCGCGCCTTCGCCGCCAAATGTCACGAACTCGTCAGCTTTCTCGTCGACGTCCTTGGCGTCGAGAAAGTCTCGGCGCGCTTCGAGGGAACCGCAACCTACCACGATTCCTGTTCCGGCTTGCGCGAGCTCGGCGTTCAGCGCCAGCCGCGCAAATTGCTGGCCGGCGTCGAAGGATTGCATCTCGTCGAGATGAAGGCGCCCGATGTCTGCTGCGGCTTCGGCGGCACTTTCGCCGTCAAATATGGCGAGATTTCCGACGCCATCGTCGCGCAAAAGACGGCCGATATCGCCGCGAGCGGCGCAACGACATTGCTCGCCGGCGATCTCGGCTGCCTGATGAATATGGCCGGCAAACTCTCGCGCGATGGAAAGCCCATCGCCGTCCGCCATATTGCTGAGGTGCTCGCCGGGTTGACGCAGGAGCCGGCGATCGGCGCGCCCAAGGCGGAGCCGAAAGCGTGAGCGCCCATCCGACCTCCGCGCATTTCAAGGACAATGCGCATGAGGCGCTGCGCGACGCCTCGCTACAGAAAGCGCTTGTTCATGTGCGCGCCAATTTCATCGCGCGGCGCGCGGAAGCGGCGCAGCGGTTGCCGGAATTCGAAGCCTTGCGCGACAGCGCACGCGACATCAAGAACCACACGCTCGCCCATCTCGATCTGTACCTCGAAGCCTATGAGGCGAAGGTGCGCGAGCTCGGCGGCGAGGTTCACTACGCCCTGACCGCCAAGGAGGGCGTCGACATCGTCCTGAAACTCTGCCGGGAGCGCGGCGCAAAAAGCGTCACCAAGGGCAAGTCGATGATCTCCGAGGAAATGGGTCTCAACCAGGCGCTGGAGGCGGCGGGAATCGAGGCGGTCGAGACGGACCTCGGCGAATATATCATCCAGCTCCGCGGCGAAGCACCCTCGCATATCATCGCGCCGGCGGTTCATATCAATCGCGAACAGGTCGAGGATGAATTCCGTCGCGCTCATCTTCACCTGCCGAGAGACCGCGACCTGTCTCAGCCGGCGCAACTGCTCGGCGAGGCGCGCGGCGTCTTGCGCGACAAATTTCTCAACGCGGACATCGGGATCACTGGCGCGAATTTTCTCGTCGCCGAGACGGGAACATCGGTCATCGTCACCAACGAAGGCAATGGTGACCTGACGCAGATCCTGCCCAAAATACACATCGTCATCGCCTCGCTCGAGAAGGTCGTGCCGACCTTGGAGGACACGGCGCAACTTTTGCGCGTTCTCGCCCGCTCGGCGACCGGACAGGACATGTCGGTCTATACGACCTTTTCGACCGGCCCGCGCCGCAGCCAAGATCCCGACGGGCCGGAAGAGTACCATGTCGTCCTCCTCGACAACGGCCGCTCGTCGATGCTCGGCGGCGAATTCGAGGATATGTTGCGCTGCATCCGCTGCGGCGCCTGCATGAATCACTGTCCGGTGTACCATGCCGTCGGCGGCCATGCTTATGGCTGGGTCTATCCCGGACCCATGGGCGCGGTGCTGACGCCGACGCTGATCGGCGTCAAGGAAGGCGGCCAGTTGCCAAACGCCTCGACGTTTTGCGGGCGCTGCGAGGAAGTGTGCCCGGTGCGCATTCCTCTGCCCAAGATGATGCGCCATTGGCGCGAGCGCGAATTCGAGCGCCATCTGTCGCCGGCGACGGTCCGCTACGGCCTCGCCTTTTGGGCCTTCTTCGCCAAACGGCCGACGCTCTATCGTCTGGCGACGGACATCGGCATGCGCGCCTTGCACGTAATGGGTCGCGCGAAAGGTCGTTTCGCCTTCCTGCCCTTCGCCGGCGGCTGGACACGCTATCGCGATCTTCCGAGCCCAGAGGGCGCGACGTTTCAAAGCCAATGGCGCGCCAAGAGCCGGGCGTTGAAATGAGCGCGCGCGACGAAATCCTCGCCAATATCCGCCAATCGCTCGGCGTCACCGGCGCCGAGGCGCCGCGCCGGCTCGACGTGCGTGAAAGACTCACGCAGGCGCCGGCGGGAATCACACCCGCCCGCGGCCAGGGCGAACCCGCCGCGCGCGCCGCGATTTTCAAGACGGAAGCGATGCGAGCTCAGGCAAGCGTCGTGGAAGTCGCAAGCGCGGCCGACGTTCCAAACGAGATCGCGCGCTATTTGCGCGAAGCCAATCTGCCGGCGACTCTGCGGATGGGCGAAGATCCGCGCCTCGCCGCGATGCCGTGGGTCGCAACCGCGCTCGAATTGGCCCATGGCGCTTCGGACGGCCATGATCTCAACGGCGTAAGCGCCGCCTTCGCAGGCGTCGCCGAATCAGGCACGCTTGCGCTATGCTCCGGGCTCGACAATCCGACGACGATCAATTTCCTGCCCGACAATCACATCGTCGTCGTTTTCGCTGGCGACATTGTCGCCGACTACGAGAGCGTCTGGAAGAATTTGCGCGCCCGATACGGCAAGGGCGAGATGCCGCGGACCTTGAATTTCGTCACCGGCCCCTCGCGCTCGGCCGACATCGAGCAGACGCTGCTGCTCGGCGCGCACGGGCCGCGCCGGTTGCATATCGTCATGGTGCGGGAGGGATGAGCCCAGCGTTGGCGAAGCGTTGCGAATCCACCCGCGAAACACGTTTCAGGGCCATCGTCGCGCCCGGATTTTAGGCGAATCGGCTTTCCCCATGATGTCTCGACTCATCCCATTTGGCGCGGCCGCGGCCGCGGCCGCGCTCGCGCTCTCGGCGAGCAGCGTCGCGGCTCAGGATCTGAACGCGCCTCTGCCCAGCGACCTGCCGCAGCCTGTGATTGCCACGCCGGAAGCCGCCAAGCCTGCCGCGCCCGCTCCGTCGCCTGCAGCGGCGGCGCCGGCGACAAGCCCCGCCGCAACCGGCGCCGCAGAGCCGGCCCCCGTGCCTATTCCGTCGGCGGCCGCCCCGCTCGGCATGCCGGCGCCCAACCAGACCGGGGCGCCGCCGCCGAAGCCGAAAAAGGTCGTCCACCCCGCGCCGCCTCGCGAGATGGCGCTGTCGAGCGACCCCAATCCGACCTTTCAGTCGAACACTTTCTTCACCACCGCCAAGGCCTCGGAGCGCTACGGCGCCATCGCCGACGCCGGCGGTTGGCCGACCGTGCCGGCGGCGCTGAAAGCCGGCGCCAAGGGCCCGGCGGTGGCGATTTTGCGTCAGCGCCTCGCCGCCGAGGGCGATCTCGAGGCGACAAAGTCGGCCGGGCCAATCGCCGAGCAATGGGACGGCGACATCACGGCGGCGGTGAAGCATTTCCAGTCGCGCATGGGTTTGCGCGAGACCGGGATCGTCGCCGGCGCGACGCTGAAGGCGATGAACGTTCCCGCCAAGACCCGTTTCAAGCAGCTCGCCTCCAGCGCCCAGCGCCTGGCGGGCGTGAATTTCTCGTTCGGCGATCGCTATGTCGTCGTCAATCTGCCGTCGCTTTCGGTCGAGGCCGTCGAGAACGGCCGCGTCGTCCACCATTACGTCGCGATCGTCGGCGACGTCGAACATCAATCGCCAGAGATCGCGGCGAAGATTTCGGTGATCAACCTCAACCCGACCTGGACGGTGCCGACCTCGATCATCAAGAAAGAAATCATTCCGAAGATGCAGAAGGATCCCGGCTATCTGAGCCGCGCGAAAATCCGCATCCTCGACGGATCCGGCGCCGTCATCGATCCGAAAAGCATCAATTGGAGCAGCGAGCGAGCGGTCAATTACACGCTGCGCCAGGATTCGGGCGCCGGCAATTCGCTGGGCGCCATCCGCATCGGCATGCCCAACAAGCTCGCCGTTTATATGCATGATACGCCGTCCAAGAGCCTGTTCGGCGCCGATTATCGTTTCCTCTCGCACGGCTGCGTCAGGGTGCAAGGCGTCTATGATCTCGCCGAGTGGCTGTTGCAAGGAACGTCCGGCGGCGCGGCCGGCGGCTGGGACAAGCAGGCGTTGCTCGACAAGGTCAAAGTGGGCGCGCGCGAAGACATCAGGCTCGCCAAACCCGTACCGGTCATCTGGGTGTACCTCACCGGCTGGGCCAATAGCGACGGCGTCGCCTATTTTCGCGACGACGTCTATGGCGTCGATACAGTCGGCGAGGCCGCGGCCGTCGCCGCTCCAACGGCCGCAGCGGCGGCGACCCCCGTTCCGACGCGTTGAGCGCGCCGCGACCTTTGCAGAATCGCGTCGATCCGTTCGGCGACCTCTTCGCGGTCAGCGCGCGCGGCGCATTGATGGGCAATCGCGGCGGCAAGTTTCACCAGCCGGACCAGACGCTCGGGCGAAGGCGCTGGGCGTCGCGGCAATGGATCGCCTGCGTCTGCGCCTTCAAGGGCCGCCGCCGCGACGTCTGGGGCGGATATTATACGGAATTGTTCTTCCTCGACGAGCCGACCGCGCTCGCCGCCGGCCACCGCCCCTGTTTCGAATGCCGGCGCACGGAGGCCGAAGCGTTTCGGAAGGCTTTCAACGAGCGCGCCTGGGTAAGCGCGCCCGAAATGGACGCGGTCCTCCATGAAGAGCGCCTCGCGGGCGGCCGCAAGAGGCTGAGCGAACAACAGATCGCCCAATTGCCGGACGGCGCCATGATCGCAATGGAGAAGCGCGCCCATGTCCTGCGCCGCGATGCGTTGGCGCCCTGGTCCTTCGAAGGTTACGGCGCGCCCCTGAAAAGGCCGGCGAGCGGCGCCGTCGCGACATTGACGCCGCCTTCGATCCTTCGCGCCTTGCGCGCCGGCTATCGGCCGCGATGGGCGTGAGAACGCGGGCCAAGCGGCGAAGTACGCCTTTGTTCGAGACCGGGAGAAGCAGCGCCATGGGGCGTCGACGGCCGCCTTTGGAATAGGCGGACTACGCTTTCTGAAGCCATCGCCTAGCGACGACACGGGGGTTGCAACCGACGCCCTCGACCCCGGTGGGGTCGCGCCAGCCCTTGATCGGAGCCGCCCTTCGCGGCAGATAGGCGCGTCAACAAAGGAAGCGCCATGCTGCACGCCGTTTCAGCCTTTTCGCGTATCGGCGAGGAAAACGCCTTCGCCGTTCTCGCCCGGGCCGGCGCGTTGCAGAGCCAGGGCCGCGACATCATCAATCTCGGCATTGGCCAGCCAGATTCTTCGACGCCGCCCCATATCGTCGAAGCCGCGGTCAAGGCGCTGCGCGACGGGCAGCACGGTTATACGCCGGCGACCGGCGTCGCGCCTTTGCGCGAAGCGGTGGCCGCCGATCTCAAGCGCCGCTTCAATGTCGAGGTCTCGCCCGATCTCGTTCTCATCGTGCCCGGCGGCAAGGTGACGATGTACATGGCGATCGTCATGTTCGGCGAACCGGGCGCGGAAATTCTCTACCCCGACCCCGGCTTTCCGATCTATCGCTCGATGATCGAATATACCGGCGCAACGCCGGTCCCCATCCCGATGCGAGAGGAAAACGGCTTCGCCTTCTCGGCCGAGGAAGCGCTGAGCCTGATCACGCCGAGCACGCGGCTCATCGTCATCAATTCGCCAGCCAATCCGACCGGCGGCGTCACTCCCAAGGGCGAGATCGACAAGTTCGTCGCCGGCCTTGCGCGCTGGCCCGACGTCGCGGTCCTCTCCGACGAGATCTATGGTCAGATGACTTATGATGGGCTCGCCCATCAGACGCTGCTCGCCTATCCGGAAATCCGAGAACGCCTGATCCTGCTCGACGGCTGGTCGAAGACCTATGCGATGACCGGCTGGCGGCTCGGCTATTCGGTCTGGCCGAAGCCACTCTATGACAACGCCCGAAAGCTCGCGGTCAATTCCTATTCCTGCGTCAACGCGCCGACGCAATTTGCCGGCCTTGCCGCTCTGACCGGCCCGCAGGACGAAGCGCGCGCCATGGTCGCGGAATTTGACCGGCGGCGCGCCGTCGTGGTCAGAGGTCTCAACAAATTGCCCGGCGTGCGGGCGGCGACGCCGAAGGGCGCCTTCTACGCCTTCCCCAATATCTCGGCGACCGGCTGGAAGGCGAAGCCTCTCGCCTCGGCCCTGCTCGAGGAAGCGGGCGTCGCGACGATCGGCGGCCCGGATTTCGGCGTCTACGGCGAGGGCTTCATTCGCCTCTCCTACGCCAATTCCACCGAGAACATTGAGCGCGCGCTGGTGCGGATCGGCGATTTCTTGAGCCGACGCAACAAAAAGCGATAGGAGCGCTGCGTTCGGCCAGGCGGATTGGCCGCGCTCGCTTTGGGAGCGTCGTGCGAAGACGGGTGCGATGGAACGATCTGGAGCGCGCACGGCCGCGCTGAACCTAAGGCGGAGGTCGCGTCGCTCGTTGATGCGTCGTCTGAGCGTCGCCGCCCTCGTCCTCATCGTTCTCTATATCGGCCTCGCCTATGTTTTCCTGCCGACCCTGTGGCGCTATCATGAACGCCAAAAGGGGCTCGACGCCCTCCCGATGACGACCGTCACTTCGTTCGGCATTCCAGGCGATGCGCTCAATGTCGGGCTCGAGGGAAGCGAAGCGGATGTGGTTTGCGCGATGGAGGCCGCCGGCTGGTCGCCCGCCGATCCGGTGACGCTGGCCTCGAGCCTCAAGATCACCGGCAGCGTGCTGTTCGACCGGCCGTATCGGCAAGCTCCGGTCAGTCCTCTCTTCTATCAGGGTCGGCGTGAGGATCTCGCTTTTGAAAAGGCGGCGGGGCGTAGCGCCGACACGCGTCACCACATCCGCCTTTGGAAGGCGCTCGAAGCGGGCGAAGACGGCTTGCCTGTCTGGCTCGGCTCGGCGACGTTCGATCGCGGCGTCGGCATCAACCACTATACCGGCCAGATCACCCATCACATCGCGCCCGACATTGACGCGGAGCGCGATCTCGTCTCGAGCGATCTCGCCGCCGCCGGCAAGGTCGAGGCGAGTTACGAAACCAGC
>DASZFX010000475.1:0-1854 GCA_035939375.1 Roseiarcus sp. | reverse complement strand
ATAGCGAAGCGGTTGTGGGCGACATTGCCGGCCCGGGTTCGTCCTTTGACATCGTGACCAAGACCCTTCCGATCCGTGACGCGGCAATCGCGGCGGCGGACGTCGATCGCGTCGAAGCGGCTTTCCATCAATCCCTGCGTCGATTGCGTCGGGCCAGCGTCCATGCGCTGCTCGTCCATGATGCGCGCGACATTCTCAATTCAGGCGGCGAGCTTTTATGGGCGCGGCTCGAGGCGCTGCGCGACCAGGGTCTCACGAGGAAGATCGGCGTCTCCGCCTATGATCGCGCCGAGATTGACGCCGTCACGAGCCGCTTTCCCATCGCGATCATCCAGGCGCCGCTCAGCGCTTTCGATCAGCGCCTCCTGGCGGACGGCACGTTCGATCGACTGTCGAGACGAGGCGTCGAAATCCATGCGCGCTCCGTCCTGATGCAGGGGTTGCTGCTGATGACCCCCGAAGCGGTCAAGGCGAAGCTGCCGGCCGCCTTCGCGCCTTTAAACGCCTGGCGGCGAGGAGTTGTCGAGAGCGGCTCCTCGCCGCTCGCAGCGGCGCTCGGCTTCGCCCTGAGGCAACCAATGATCGATCGAGCGGTGATCGGGGTGCATTCGGCGGCGCATCTCGCCGAATGCCTGGCCGCCGCGGCGCAAGAGATCCCCCCGCTCGACTATGCGCGCTTCGCCTGCGACGATCTCGACGTCATCGACCCGCGACGCTGGGCGCATTGAGACCGTCATGATCCTCGCCATTCTACAAGCGCGCACGTCCTCGAAGCGCTTCCCCCGCAAGGTGCTGGAGCCCCTCATCGGCAAGCCGATGATTCTGCGCCAGATCGAACGGATCAGGCGCGCCAAACGCCTTGACGCGCTCATCCTTGCGACCAGCGGAGATCCAAGCGATGACGAACTCGCGCATCTTTGCCAAAAGGACGGCGTCGCGGTCCATCGCGGTTCGCTCGATGACGTGCTCGCCCGTTTCGTCGGCGCCGCGCAGCGCTTCGGGGCGCCGGACTGGATCGTTCGGCTGACGGGCGACTGCCCGCTGACCGATCCTGAGATTATCGACCGCGTCGTCGACGAAGCGCTGAGCAGCGGCGCCGACTATGCGTCGAACGCCGTCGAGCCGACTTTTCCGGATGGGCTCGACGTCGAAGTTATGCGCTACGCCGCCTTGACGACGATCGCCGCGGAGCCGCGCAGCGCCGCCGAACGCGAGCATGTCACATTGGCGCTCTATCGCCAGGGGGAGCGCTTCAAGATCCACCCTGTGCGCAATGCGGAAGATTATTCGCGCCTGCGCTGGACGGTCGACGAGCCGCGCGATCTCACGCTTGTCAAAGCTATCTACGAAGCGCTCTACCCGGCGAAGCCTGACTTCGCCTTCGCCGACATACTCGCGTTGATCAAACGTCGCCCTGAACTGGCGCGGCTCAATGCGCCGACGAAACGCAACGAGGGCCTCGCCAAGGCGCTCGCCGCGGAGCGCGACGACGAGCCTCCTCGCCTTGATTAACGGCGAAGAAACCCTTGCCGCCCTGGTCCTGCCGCGACGGGCGCCCTAAGGTCGAAGCTGAAGATCGCCGGAGGCGACGAATTGTCCGAACGCTATAGAAAGTCCGAAGAACTCCTGGCCAGGGCCGAGCGCAGCATTCCGCTTGGCACCCAGACTTTCTCCAAGTCGAAGACACAATATCCGTTCGGCGTTTCGCCCTATTTCATCGCGCGCGGCGCGGGCAGCCATGTTTGGGATGTCGACGGCAATGAATATGTCGATTTCGTCAATAGCCTCGCCGCGGTCACGCTCGGGCATGGCGATCCAGACGTCAACGCCGCAGTCGCCGCTCAGCTCGAAGAC
>DASZFX010000474.1:0-2424 GCA_035939375.1 Roseiarcus sp. | reverse complement strand
CGGCCATGCTTCGCTTGTACTGCAGGGCGACAAGATCGGCGATGAGCTGGCGCTGGTCGATCTTGTCGCCGATCTTCAGCGAAAAGGTCATCGCCGTATAGGTCTCGACAGAGCCTATGCCGTAGATGCAGGAGACCGAGGCGACGATGATTGCATCGTCGCGCTCCAGCAGCGAACGGGTGGCGGAGTGGCGCATCCGGTCGATCTGTTCGTTGATCGAGGATTCCTTCTCGATGTAAGTGTCGGTGCGCGGCACATAGGCTTCCGGTTGATAATAGTCGTAGTAGGAGACGAAATACTCCACCGCGTTGTTCGGGAAGAAGCTCTTGAACTCGCCGTAGAGCTGGGCGGCAAGCGTCTTGTTGGGCGCAAGGACGAGGGCCGGCCGCTGCGTGCGTTCGATCACCTGGGCCATGGTGAACGTCTTGCCCGAGCCGGTGACGCCGAGCAGGACCTGGTCGCGCTCTTGTAGCTTCAAGCCGGCGACAAGCTCCTCGATCGCCTCGGGCTGGTCGCCCTTGGGCTCATATTCGGAGACGATCTTGAACCGGACCCCGCCTTCCGATTTCTCCGGCCGGGGCGGACGATGCGGCGTCCAGGGCGCGCGTCCGCGGATGTTTGGATCGCCAAGTTCGAGCAGGTTTTTCAGCGACTCGACCGTCGCCGCGGCGCCGCTCATGCCGCGTGGGTGGACGTCTTCGTCGGCGAGCGGCGCCCCGTCAAAGGGCGTCGCCGCCTCGGCGAAGCCCGGCGGCTTCTCGATCAGCGCGGGATTGAGCAGCGCAGCCAGGTGATCGTCCAATGGATGGACTTCGGGCTTGGAGGCTTTGGCGCGCGTCGGCCGTGTCGGCGACTTCGGTTTCTTGGGCATGGCGACAATATGGGGTGAAAGGCGGGCGGCGGAAAGACATCGCTCAGGACGGCGGCGGCTTCGTGGCGCGATCGGCGAGATAACGCGCCAATGGCGGGCCGAGCAGCAGGACCACGACGAGGCGCGTCGTCTGCATCGCCATGATGAAGGAGACATCGACATTGCTGGAGGAGGCGATGATCGCCACCGTATCCAAGCCGCCGGGGCTGGTCGCGAGGTAGGCGGTCAACGGATCGGCGCCGATCATGGCGGTCAGAAGCAGCGCGAGAAGCCAGCAAAAGCCAATCAGGACGAGGATCGACAGGATGATCTGGGGCAGCGCGCGCCACGCATGGAAGAGAATGGCGCGGGTGAAGCCGAGTCCGATGCTCCAACCGATCGTCGCATAGGCGACCGCCAGCAGCGCCTGCGGCAATTCGATCGCGATCAGTCCAAAGCCGTGCAGGACGGCGCCGGCGGCGAGCGGGGTTAGCAGCGGTCCCGCCGGAAGGCGCAGCAACCGGCCGATGATCGCCCCCGCCGCCGCCAAGACAAGCGTTTCCGCGAAGGCCGGCCCGTCGATCGTCATCGACCAGACGATGGGATGGCCGGCGCCGGACCCGGCGTGCCAAAAGCGGGCGATGAAAGAGGCGGCCGTCGCCACGAACACCACGCGCAAATATTGCATCAGCGCGACGGTCTGAGCGTCCGCGCCATAGGCCTCGGCCATGATCATCATCGCGCTCGCGCCGCCGGGCGAAGAGCCCCAAACCGCCGTGGAGCCGGGAAGGACGCCAAACCGGCTCATCGTCCAGCCGATGAGGCCGCTCGCGGCGATCACCGCGGCGATCGCGCCAAGAAACAGCGGCGCGTTCTTTACAAAGGCGAGGATGATGGCGGGCGTCATGGCGCGCGCGATCAGGCAGCCGAGGATCGCCTGCGCCGCGTAATAGATCGGACGGGCGATGCGGATCGCGCCGCCGCTCGTCTTGACGAGAATCCCGGCGATCATCGGGCCAAGAAGCAACGCGGCCGGCAGCGCCAGCCGTTCGAGAACGAAAGCGGCGACGAGCGAAGCGGCGAGGAGCAGGCCCCAATGTACCGCCGGCGCCAAGCCGGCGAGGGGCCCGGTTTGGCGCGGAGAGGATTGGGCCATGAAACCTGTCGTCCCCCGCCAATCCTTCTCGCCGGCCTCGATCGAGCATCGGATCGGCCGCCCGGCCCGACGCAGAGCCAAACTTGCGATCCGTCTCGATGGCGTTCTTTGAAAGTAAACGACCGGAGGCCGATCCTCCAATCGTCTTCGAGAGTGAGCATTCCGGCGCCGAGATCGCGTCCGATCCCGCAAGGGCCGAGGTCCCGTAAAAAGGCGCGAGCCCGCTGTGTGAGACCGCTGGCAAGTCGACAGCGAGACGTCAATTTCAAGAAGTTTACCTTGCAGCGGACCGCGCCTTCGAAAGTATAGAGCGAGTTAAAGGGGCGAGGCGGCAAGAGAATCCAGGCGTTCGGGCGCGCCGGTCGACGACGGGCCTGTGCAGCGGCTTTGTCTTGTCGGTCAGGTTTAGGGACGTTCT
>DASZFX010000473.1:0-11983 GCA_035939375.1 Roseiarcus sp. | reverse complement strand
TCCGTCCGATGCCTTTGAAGTCTTGCGCCATCGAGGCTTCGAAATTGCCGCCCTTGGCGATGGCCTCGCGCGCCTGCGGATTGGCGTCGATCCCCGCGATCACGATGCCTTCGCCGCTTCGTCCCGCCGCCTCGATCGCCTGCATGGCGCCGAGCGCCGGCTGATCCCAGGCGGCCCAGACCGCCGATATGGCGCCTTTGTCCGGGTGGGCAGCCAAGATCGCCTCCATCTTTGCGCGCGAATCGGCGATGCCGCCGTCCTTGACGTCGGGCGTCACACGGTCGAGCACCTTGATGTCGGGATTGTTCTTGAAGATGGCGTCCGCAATCACCCCGCGGGCCTGGACAGGGGGAAAGGCGTCGAACACAAACATCACCACATTGCCTTTGCCGTTGATGCGGTTGGCGACATAAGCGGCCGTATCGGCGGCCATCGAATAGCCGTTGCTGGTGACATTGGTGACGAGAAGGGGACTGGGGCCGGCGTCCATGCCGAAGACCGGGATGCCGGCTTTTTTCGCGGTCTCGAGACCGGCGGCGACCTGCGCGGGATCGACGTTGATGACGATCGCGTCGACTTTCTGGTTCGACACGTCCTCGATGCGGCTGATAGCGGCGGCGACGTCGCCCTTGGTGTCGATGACGTTGACGTCCCAGCCGTTGGCCTTGGCCTCGCCTTGGAAGGCTTCGACATAGAACTGGGTGCCGGGCTGCGCGAGATAGGGCGTGATCACCGCGATCTTGCCAGCGGCCAGCGACGGGGAGGCGCTCAATGCGGCGAGGCCTCCAGTGAGCAGGCCCACGAGTAGTCCCATGAGCGTCCGACGAAATGCGGTGTTCGCCACGTCTCCCCCCTTTGATAAGGACTTGCAACTCAAGTCTAACATCGGCGCCACAAAGCGCAACCAAGCCGGTATATGCTTGGGTCGTGGGGAGATTTACGCTGCATGCCCGGGCCATTTCTGATTGGCGTTGACGTCGGCACTACGTCGGTCAAGGCTGCGCTGTTCGATGCTGCCGGTAGGAGGGAAAAAGACTATTCGAGCGCCTATGCGACGGCGCGTCCCGCCTCCGGCCTCGCCGAGCAAGACGCAGAGGATTGGACGTCGCGCGTCTTCGCCGCGCTCGACGAGCTTGCCGCAGGTCTGCCGCATGGCGCCGTGGCCGGCCTCGGGCTTTGCTCGCAGGTCAACACCCATGTGTTCGTCGACGAGGCTGGCCGGGCGCTTTTGCCGGCGATCATCTGGCAGGACGGGCGCTGCGCTGAGGACGCGCGCGAGATCGATCGTCTCGTCTCGATAGAAGATCGGTTGAAATGGTGGGGCGCGCCGTTGCCGATCGATGCGAGCCATGTGTTGAGCCGCATGGCCTGGGCAAGGCGCGCGCATCCCGACATTTGGCGCAGGACCCGTTGGGTCATGGCGCCTAAGGATTATTGTATTCTCACGCTGACCGGCCAGGCCGTCGCCGACCCGATGTCCTCCTTCGGCGTGATCGATCAAGCGCTCGCCTACATCCCTTCGCTGATCGATATCGTACCTGGCGCGGCCGAACGGCTTCCGCCGCTGCAAGGGATCGTTGCGCCGATAGGCCGCGTGCTCGGCGATCTGCCGGGCGCCGGCCTTCAGATGGTCAATGGCGCGATGGACGCCTGGGCGGGCATCCTGGGCGCGGGCGCGGTCGCGGAGGGCGACGCCGCCTATCTCAGCGGGACCAGCGAAGTCGGCGCCATCGTCGCACGCGCGCGGATACCGACTCCGGGCGTCATCGCCTTTCCCGACTGCGAGGGGATCACTCTTCATGCCGGTCCGACGCAGGCAGGCGGCGCGTCGGTTGGTTGGCTCGCCGGCGTAATTGGACGAAGCGCAGATGAAATCTTTGGCCTCGCCGCGGCCAGCGACTTCGAGCGGCCGGGGCCGATCTTTCTGCCCCATCTTCAGGGCGAGCGGGCGCCGCTCTGGGACATCGCGGCGCGCGCCTCGTTTTCAGGCCTCGACGCCTCGATGGGCGCGCCGGAAATGGCGCGCGCGACGTTGGAGGGCGTCGCCTATTCCGTGCGGCTCCTGTTGGAGGCGCTCGAAGCCTCCTCGGGTCGCAAAACAACGCGGCTGTATCACGCCGGCGGCGGCGCGCGCTCGGACCTTTGGTGCCAAATACGCGCCGATGTCCTCAATCGCGAGATCGATCGGAGGGTCGGTCTTGATTCCGGCGTCATCGGCGCTGCAATGCTGGCGGGCGTTGGAACAGGCCTATTCGCCTCGATCGGCGAGGCGGCGGCAAATCTCGCCCGCCGCGACCGAATCTTCGAGCCATCGGTCGCGCGAAGAGCGCTTTATGACGACGGATTCGAGCGTTACAAGGACCTTTACCGCAGGCTCAAAGGCTTCTCGTCGTGACCCCGGCGCAACGCGCCGACGCCCTGGCCGTTCATTTGGAGGGCGACGACTTTGTATTGGCGGCTTCGGCGCCGACGGAAACGTAGCCGCTGATCTTGACGCAAACGCTGCTGCCGGCGACCTGATAGCCCACCATGCCGCCGACATTGCAGGTCCTGGCGTGTTTGGAAGGCGCCGACCGCAGGGTCGGAAGCTCGGCGGCCGGCGCGTGCGTCGCCGCAACCATCGCCGCGCTCGAAGCGAGCAACGCGGCGAGGACAAGCGTGTTCTTCTGCACCCAGCCGCCTCCGTTCATGCTCTTTGAAACAATAGCGGAAATCGGCGCGCACGTCGACAAGCCCTCGCATACCGATTATATACGGTCGGGCCGATCGCCACGGCGCGCCTTGCGTCGTGCCTCTTCATCGCCGCCCTGGGCGCTTTTTCGCACTATCGCGGCTCGACCCTCTATTGGGCGGCGCTCACTTGTCGTTGCTGGCGTTGAGCAGGTCGAGCGGGATCGTCACGCGCCGATCCGGCAGGGCGGCGTTCTCGAGCAGATCCCCGACAAGGCCATGGGCCTCGACCGCGGTGAGGCGTTCGCCGACGAGGCGGTGGTTGACGAACAGGCGAAACAAGCTGCGGGAGTCGCCCCGGGTCTCCGGTTCGATAGTAATCCCCTCCAGGGGTTCATTGCCGATCGGCCGCGCCATCTCCTATAAACCAGTCAAAGCGGTCGCGGTTCCTTTCCCCTGGGCTTCTCTTTGAAGCACGGCCGAAGGTCCGCCGCTCCAGGTGCTCAGCACGGCATTTTCGCGCGCGCGGCAAAGATTGCTTGGCGTTCGCCGGTTATGCCAATAAGACGCCGGCTTGAGGGTGACCGGGCGCGTTTCGCGCGTCATTTGGGCTTTTGGGGCAAGGACGACGAAGATGGCCAATGACAAGATGACGGCGCAGATTTCCGGCAAGGCGGGCTTCATCGCCGCGCTTGACCAGAGCGGCGGATCGACCCCCGGCGCCTTGCGCCACTACGGCGTTCCCGACAGCGCCTATAGCGGCGAAGCCGAGATGTTCCGGCTGATGCATGAGATGCGGGTGCGCATCGTGACCGCGCCCGCCTTCACGGGCGAAGAGGTCATCGCCGCGATTCTTTTCGAACGCACGATGGACGGCGAGGCCGGGGGCAAGCCGGTCCCGGCTTTTCTGTGGGAGGATCGCGGCGTCGTCCCCTTCCTGAAGGTCGACAAGGGGCTGGATGCGGAGAAGGACGGAGTTAGTTTGATGAAGCCGATGCCGACGCTCGACGCGTTGCTCGACCGGGCGACCAAACTCGGCGTCTTCGGCACCAAGATGCGCTCCGTCATCAATCTGCCTTCGAAAGAAGGCATTGCCGCCGTCGTGAAGCAGCAATTCGACGTCGCCGCCAAGATCGCCGAATACGGGTTGATGCCGATCATCGAGCCGGAAGTCTCGATCAAGAGTCCGGACAAAGCCGGCGCCGAGACCATCCTTCTCGCCGAATTGACGAAGAGGCTCGACACTTTGCCGGAGAGCCGCAAAGTCATGCTGAAGCTCACTCTGCCCGACGTTCCGGATTTCTATTCACCGCTTGTGAAGCACAAGCGCGTCGCCCGGGTCGTGGCGCTTTCCGGCGGCTATACGCGCGCCGATGCCTGTCGGCGGCTCGCCGCCAACCATGGCGTGATCGCGAGTTTCTCGCGAGCCCTCGCCGAAGACCTCAAATTTTCGATGAGCGACGCCGTGTTCAACGAGACGCTGGCGAAATCCATCGATGAAATCTACCAAGCCTCGACAGTGAAAGTCTGAGAGCGGGGCCGTGCAAGACGAACAAGGCCGATCGCCTGTCGGATGAAAACGCAATGAGCGTCGTCCCGGACATTGTCTTTCTCTTCGACGTCGACAACACGTTGCTTGACAACGATCGTTTCCAGGACGACCTCCGCGAGCATCTGCAAAACGCCCATGGCGATGAGGCTTGCGCGCGCTATTGGGTCATTCTCGAAGCGTTGCGCGGCGAACTCGGCTATGTCGACTATCTCGGCGCCTTGGAGCGCTACAGATTGGAAAACACGCACGAGCCCAAGGTGCTGCGCATCGCCGACTGGCTCCTGGACTATCCGTTCGCCGATCGCCTCTATCCTCACGCCATCGAGGCGGTGAAGCACGTTGGGCAATGGGGTCCGGTCGTCATTCTCTCGGATGGCGATGCGGTCTTTCAGCCGCGAAAAATCACGCGATCGGGCCTGTGGGACGCCTTCGAAGGCAATGTGCTGATTTACGTACATAAAGAGAACGAACTCGACGACGTCGCGCGCTGGCGCCCCGCCGAACACTACGTGCTCATCGACGACAAGCCCCGCATTCTCGCGGCGGTCAAGGCGGCTTGGGGCGACCGGGTGACGACGGTCTTCCCCAGGCAAGGGCATTACGCCTTGGACGAGAGCGCCCTCGCCAACAGCGGCTCGGTCGACATTGCGATCGACAGGATCGGCGAATTGCTGCGCCACAGTTTCGCGACGCGCCCAAAGAGCTGAACAGCGTCCGAATCGCCCGGCGCGTCTGCCGCCGTACCCTATCGCCGCGCTTTACGCGCACTGCTTCTCCTGCGGGAGGGTTGGTCCTCGCGACGTCGACATCCGACGCCGACACGAGCTCCGCTCATCGAACTTTGGTGCAACCGATCAACCCGTAGTCGCGTTAACGCAAAACGCCGTCAGCGCTCTCTCCGGAGACAACTAGCGCATCGGATTCGCAATGAATCGCGGAGGCTCTCTGGAAACAAACGCCAACGCCACAGGCCGCCATTGTTTGGAACAGTGACCGGAACGCGCCGGTCGAAAAGTCTGTCAAGGGCGCGCTTTTCGCGCCGCCCAAGGCGGCTAAAGCCCTTGACAGACCTTTCGGCCGGCGCACAGGAGCCCCTGTTCCAAACAATGGCGGCTTGCGCCTCCCGCCGCCCGCCAGGTGTGAGTACATTTGGCGGTCCGATGCTCTAGAAGGTCGCGCTGCCCGGTTCGGGACCCAGCCGGCCGTCGGCTCGATCGAGCGCCTCGATGCGTCGCATATCTTCGTCATCAAGGCGAAAATCCAGCGCGCCGATGTTCTCTTTCAGGCGATCGACATGCACCGATTTCGGAATGACGACAAGACCGCTGTCAATATGCCAGCGAATGACCACTTGCGCGGGGGTCTTGCCATGTTTTGTCGCAATCGCGGCGATCGTCGCTTCGTTCAGGCAAGCCCCTTGGCCCAGCGGACTCCAGGATTCTGTCTTGATTGCGTTCTGAGCGTGAAACGCTCTTAGCGCCTTCTGCTGAAAGCGAGGATGAAGCTCGATTTGATTGACGGCGGGCGTCACGCCGGTCTCCGCGATGATCCGCTCCAGGTGGTCCCGGTTGAAATTCGAAACGCCGATCGAGCGGATGCGGCTTTCCCGCTGAAGGCGGACGAGCGCTTTCCAACTTTCGACATAGCGGTTGACGCGGGGTCGCGGCCAATGGATCAGGTACAGATCGAGCGTTTCGCGACGTAATCGCTTGGCGCTTTCTTCAAAGGCGCGCAAAGCCTCGTCGAAGCCGTGATCGCCATTGCCGAGCTTGGTAGTGATGAAAACGTCGGCGCGCCCCTCCACCGCTTCTCCGACGCCTTCCTCGTTGCGGTAACCGGACGCTGTGTCGACGGCGCGATACCCGGCTTCAACCGCATTCCTGACGACCTCGGCGGTCGTCTCGGGCGGCGTCT
This sequence comes from Roseiarcus sp., assembly GCA_035939375.1. GTDB lineage: Bacteria > Pseudomonadota > Alphaproteobacteria > Rhizobiales > Beijerinckiaceae > Roseiarcus. The sequence goes on along the minus strand of DASZFX010000473.1, from coordinate 5,847 downwards.
GGAAAACCCCCAACCCGAATTGCGGCATCGATCGACCGTCGTTGAGGGGGATACTCGGTTGTGTTCGCTGCGTCATTGCGCTTGTCCTTGGTTCCTGGGCGCCGGCAGGCGGAGAACTCGTGCGAGCGCCCCGCAATATTACAAGAACTTTACAGTTCGAAGCGCCAGGCGCCGTGCCGATTGCGGCGACGCAGATTGCGAAGGCCGACGGCGACGAGCGCCAGCACGGTCACCGCGTAAGGGATGAGCTGAAGGAGTTGCGGGGCCGCGCCGGTCGCCTCGGGCAACCGGACCGAAAGCGCCGTCGCCGCGCCAAAGAGAAGGGCGACGGCGGCCGTCCAATAGGGGTTGCCGTTGGCGAAGAAGATCGCCGCCAGCGCAATCAGGCCGCGTTCATTGGTCATTTGCTTGGCGAAGAGAGACACATAGCCGAGCGAGAGGTAGGCGCCCGCGAGACCACAGAACGCGCCGGACCACAGCATCGTCTGAAACTTCACCCGCGCCACATTGACGCCCGCGGCGGCGGCGGCGTCCTCGGCCTCGCCGACGACGCGCACGCGAAGGCCCCACCGCGTCCGATAGAGGAAGAAGGCGACGATCGGCACGGAAAGATAGGCGAGATAGACCAGCAAAGTGTGGCCGCTCAGCAGCGGGCCGATGATCGGGATGTCGGCGATCAAAGGTAGGCGCAGGGGCGGAAAGGTCGGGATGCGATCCGAGGAGAAGACGCCCTCTTGACCCAGCACGCCTTTGAGAAGAAGCGCGGTCAGCCCATAGGCCATGAAAGTCACGGCAATACCGGCAATGAAGATATTCGCCTGGAGCCGTAGATTGAAGATGGCGAGGAGCGCGGCCAACAGGACCGCGCTGGCGACGCCGGCAAAGATTCCAAGCGTCAAGCTTTCTGTCGCGTAAGCGACCGCGATCGCCGCGAAAGCCGCCACGATCATGAAACCGTCGAGCGCGATATTGAGGATCCCCGCCTGATAGGTGAGGAGACCGCCGAGCGCGGCATAGATCAGCGGGGTCGATATGCGGATGGCCGAAAAAGCGATGTCCGAGTCCATCGGCGCTCCCCTTAAGCGGCTTCCGCCTCGCCGCCCTGCGCGGCCTCGCCGTCGCCGCCCGTCGGGCGGCGGCGGGCAAGCCAACGGAACGAAAATTGTGCAGCGAGCACCAGCACGATGATGAATTGCAGCACTTGAACGAGATATTTGCTCACGCCCGTCATCATCTGCAGCACCGCGCTGCCGCCGTTCAACGCGCCGAACAGAAAGGCCGCGAGGATGACGCCGATTGGATTGTTCTTGGCGAGCATGGCGACGGCGATGCCGTCGAAACCGTAGCCCGGCGAGAAATTGTCGTAATAGGCCCTGTAGACGCCGAGCACCTGTTCGGCGCCGGCGAGGCCGGCGACGCCACCGCTCGCCAGAAAGACCAAAAGCGCATTCTTTCGTACGTTGACCCCGCCATAATAGGCGAAACGCGGGTTCAACCCGATGATCTTCCATTCGAACCCGCTCAGTGTCGCGCTGTTGACGAAGCCGACGATCAGGCAGCAGGCGAGCGCGATGAAGATCCCGGCGTTGAGCTGCGAGAAGAGCGAAAAATTGGGGAGCATCGCCGTATCGAGTATGTCCGGCAGCTTGTTGGTCGGTCCCGGCGCCTTGAGCGCGCGCGCCGAAACATAGCCCGTCAAAAGCAAGGCGATCGGATTCATCATCAGGCAGACGACGAGTTCGTTGACGCCGAGATAGATGCGCAAGATCGCCGGAACGCTCGCCCACAGGCTTCCGCCGAGAAAGGCCGCGGTCAAGCAAGCCGGAATGTGCAAATAGGTGGGCGCCGGCATCGCATAGCCGACGATCCCGGCGGCAAGCGCGCCCATGAGCATCTGGCCCTCGGCGCCGATGTTCCATAGCCCGGCCCGAAACGACATGGCGACCGCGAGGCCGGTGAAGATCAACGGCGTCGTCAGTTGCAGCGCGACCGACAAATTGGGCCAGCCGATCAGCCCCCCGCCGATCAGAGTCGTGTAAACATCGATCGGGTTCTGGCCAACCGCCGCCACCAGCAAGGCGCCGGCGACGATCGCGATGACAATGGCGATGATCGGGCTGAGGAAAGGCCGAAGCAGGCCTCTGAGCGAGACCGAGGTTCGCCGCAATGTCGCCGTCTCAGTGGACACGTGTCCTCGGCTCCGCGCTGGAAGGATCATGGGCCTCGTCGAGGAAATCATGCAAGCCGCCCATGAAGCGCCCGACCTCCTCCACGTTGGTCGCCTCGGCGTCGAGGTTGGCGACAATGCGCCCGCGATAGATCACAAGGATGCGGTCCGAAAGGGAAAAGATCTCGTCGATATCGGCGGAGACCACGAAGACGGCGCGCCCTTCATCGCGCATCGCGACGAGAAGGCGATGGATCGCCTCGATGGCGCCAATGTCGACGCCTTGCGAGGGCTGCTCGGCGACGATGAGGCGCGCGCCGCGGCTGAGCTCCCGCGCGAGTTGCAGCTTTTGCTGATTGCCGCCGGAAAGCGATTTGGCGAGCGTCGCCTGGCTGGCGCCGCGCACGTCGAACTTGCGGATCAGTTCATCGGCTTTGCGTCGCGCCGCATTGGTCATCAGGATCGGCCCGCGTGAGAAGGCCGCCAAGTGGCCGAGCGACAGATTCTCCCAAACTTCGCTCGTCAGGGAGAGCCCGACGCGCGCGCGATCCGCCGGTATATAAGCAAGGCCCGCGTCGCGACAACGCTTCGGCTCGGCATGCTCCCAGGAGGCGCCGCAAATCGATATCACGCCCGACAGAGGGCGGCGCAGGCCGGCGATACATTGAATGAGTTCGTCTTGACCATTTCCCTGAACGCCGGCAAGCCCGACAATCTCTCCGGCGCGCACGGCGAAAGTCAGGTCGTTGACCGCTGTGTCGCCGCGGTCGCCCAGAGCGGTGAGGCCGTCGACTTTCAGAACCTTTTCCTCCGTTGGGCGAGCCTTCGTTTTCTCCACTCTAAGCAGTACCGAGCGGCCGACCATCAAGCTCGCTAGATGCTGAGCGGTCACGCTTTTGTTCGGTTCGGTCGAGATGATCCGGCCATGTCGCATGACCGATATGCGATCGGAAACAGCGATCACCTCGCGAAGCTTGTGGGTGATGAAGATGATCGAGCGCCCATGTTCGGCGAGCCGCCGCATGGTGGCGAACAATTCCCGCGTCTCCTGCGGGGTCAGCACCGAGGTCGGCTCATCGAGAATGAGGATCTCTGCGTCGCGATAAAGCGCCTTCAAGATTTCGACCCGCTGGCGAAGACCAACGGGCAGGCCGCTGACGACGGCGCGCGGATCGAGATCGAGACCGAAACGGCGCCCGAGTTCGGCCGTTTGGCGTTCGGCTTCGTCGCGGTTGATCCGATTGAACGAGCTGAGCGGCTCGGCGCCCAGAATGATGTTTTCCGCCACGGTGAAGGATGGCGCGAGCTTGAAATGCTGGTGGACCATGCCGATCCCCGCGGCGATCGCTTCGGCGGGACCGCCGAAAGCCACAGGGGCGCCGCGAAGGCGAATATCGCCGCCGTCGCGGGGCAGCAGACCGTAGAGAATGTTCATCAGCGTCGTCTTGCCAGCGCCGTTTTCGCCGACCAGCGCGTGAATCTCGCCGGCGCGGATCGACAGCGAGGCGTCGCGTATCGCAATAAGCGCATCGAAACGCTTGGCGATATGCGTCATGCTGATCACATCGCTCCCGGCGTCCACAATCTTCTCCCGTTTGGGCGCGACCGGGCGGCGGGACCGCCCGGCGCTCTTTGAAGCTACTTGGCGTTTGCGACGGAAGGCGGGGTCGCCATCGGCGGCGTTCCCATCTCCTTTGTACCGGGCTTCAGGTCGAAATAATTGGGCACGACGATCTCGCCCGAAATCACTTTCTGGCGCAATGCGTCGACCTGCTTCAGCACGTCGTCCGGAATGAGGCCCTTGTTATACTCGTCCATCGCCGCATCGACGCCGCCTTCTTTGAGGCCGTAGTAGAGCACCGTGCCGCCCTTGAACGCGCCATCGGCGACCGATTTGATCATATCGAAAGCCTGCGTGTCGACGCGCTTGACCATCGAGGTGAGGACATGGCCCGGCGCCATGTAATTCTGATCTGAATCGACGCCGATTGCGAAAGTGTTCGAGCTCTTGGCGGCGTCGATCACGCCGGCGCTGGTCGCGCCTGCGACGGCGAAATTGATATCCGATCCCTGATTGACGAGAGCCAAAGTATATTCCTTGCCGGCGGCGGGATCGGTGAACGTTCCCGAATAGCTTTCGAGCACTTTGGTCTCGGGCTTGGCCATCTTGGCCCCATAATAATATCCGACGAAGAAGCGATGGATGATCGGAATGTCCTTGCCGCCGACGAAGCCGATGGCGCCGGTCTTGGTCACTTTCGCGGCGATGACGCCGACAAGGAAGGAGCCTTCCCAATCCTTGGTCACGCTCGAGACGACGTTTGGCGCGATCGGATCGGGACCGACGTCGACGAGACCGAATTTCTGTTGCGGGAAGGCCGCCGCGACCGCCTGCATCGGCTTGATCATGTCGAACGAGGAGCCGACGATGATGTCGAAGCCTTGCCCGGCGGCGCGCGCAAGCGTCGACTGGAATTCGGAGATGCTGCGCGGTTGGATGATCACATAATCGACGCCGAGCTCTTTGACCGCGCGCTTCATGCCCTGGTCCATCATGTCGTTGAACGAGCGGTCGCCCATGCCCGATTCGGATGTGACGAAGGCGACTTTGAGCTTGGCCTCGGCGGGAGCGCTGAACGCGATTCCCGCCGCTACGACCGCGAATGCGCTGAATTTGGCTAGGAATTTCAACATGTGACACTCTCCCTCTGTCAGAGTCGCCTTGACGACTGCTCCCTCTTCTCGCGGCCGCTCATGAAGGCGAGCGGGCGCGCTTGGCCTCCGCCATGAAGGCCTGTACTTTCGCTGGAACGAATTTGCCGAATGGACCCTCGGAATCCTTGAGCGAAGAGCTGACGATCGCGCCATCGGCGACGCTCACGGCCTCGGCGAAATTCTTGGCGGTGACGCCGCCGCCGACGAGGATCGGAACCTGGCCGAGCTGTTTTCGAGCGACCCGGACGAACTCGAGCGTTTGCGAATAGCTCTTGCCCGTCAGCACCAACCCGTCTGCGCCGCCCAGCCGGATCGCGTAATCGATATCCTCCGTGAAGCCGCCGCTCGCCACGGGCGCTCCGGTACGATCGTGGACGTCGGCGAAGATGGCGACACCGGCGGCGTCGCAGGCGTTGCGAGCACGGATTGCGGCGAAGGCTTGCGCGCTCTCCATGCCGAATGGCGTCATCATCGCGCCGACATAGACCTTGATTCTGACGAAATCGGAGCCGGCGGCGGAGGCGACGGCGAACATCGCCTCGGCGTCGTTCTCCAGAAGGTTCAGCCCGACCGGACGGCCGAAGCGCGAACGAATCTCCGCGGCGACCCTCGTCATCCATGCGACCTGGGCCGGGGCGGCGTTCGAGGCGACGGGCAGATCGCCGAGATTTTGCACCATGAGGGCCTCGACGCCGTTTTCGGCAAGCGTGCGAGCTTCTTCTATGGCGTCGCGCAATATCCCATCGATGTGACCGCCTCGATAGCGCGAACTTCCCGGCAAAGCGCCGAGCTGCACCATGCCGATGATCGGCTTTGCGCCCGCCTTGACGAGGGACAGGAGTTCGCCCATTTGCCTCTCACCTCGCGCCGGCGGCCTGGGCCGAGCCGAAGATTTGCCGGAAATTGACCTGTTGGCGCTTGGGATTGTTGAACCCTAAGAAAGGTATCTTCTGCTCGTGCGCGAT
>DASZFX010000472.1:0-3432 GCA_035939375.1 Roseiarcus sp. | reverse complement strand
CCCGCGCAAATTCGAGCGCCGCGGAGAAGGACGAGGCGCAGGCGGTCCGCCGCATCTTCGGATCGACACAATAGGCGATGAGCCAATTGTTGAAGTCGGTCCAGTCGACAGCGACGCCAACGAGGCGGTTCAGCGCTTCGCGCGCGTCGGCCAGGGACCAGACGATGCGCTCCTTGAAGCGCACGCGGGCCATGGCCTGCTTTTGACGCCGACCGGCATAGGCCGAAAGCAATTCGTAAAGGCTCGCCTCATAGGTAGAGCGGCGGGTGACGGCGATCGATTCGGGCGAGCCGCGACCGAAAAAGTCGCGGCCGAGGCGCGGCCGGTTGATCAGCTTTTCCGCGGCGCGCCGGATTTGCTCAAGACGGCGCAGCCGCTGCGCCAGGGCCTCGGCAAGCTCGGCGGCGCCTGGCCCCTCCGGCTTCGGCGGATCGGGCAGCAGCAGGCGGGATTTCAGATAGGCGAGCCAGGCGGCCATGACCAAATAGTCGGCCGCCAGCTCCAGGCGCAGTTTCCGCGCCTGCTCGACAAAAGCGAGATATTGCTCGGCGAGAGCCAGCACCGAAATCCGGGCGAGATCGACCTTTTGCCGGCGCGCCAGTTCGAGCAGGAGGTCGAGCGGTCCTTCGAATCCGTCGAGATCGACCGTGAACGACGGTTCGTCCTCGCCCCGATCGACCTCAATCCCCGTCTCGAACGCCAATTGGCTGGCCACGAATCACCTTAACCAAGCCGATGCGACTGTTTGGCCGAGCCGGCGGCCGTTCGCAAGCGCCGCGCGGCTTCGGCTCCACAGCACAGGCGCCGCGGCAAAAATTTCCTTCGCTATTTCAATAAATTCGCGGCGAATTGATGTTCGATGCGCAACGCGCCGCGAATGCCGCCGCGGCGGCGAATGTGATGCCTTGGGGCTGGCTTTGTCCGAGCCATCCGCCTGTTTGGGCGATTCTCAAACCTTCAGCGCCGGGCGTCGAGCCGGGGGCGCCGGATCGGGTTTTCGCTACTTCACCAATTCGACGAAGAGACCGATGACCGCCACGTAGGCGAGCGTGAAAACAAGCGTCCGGACATAGGGAATAGCGGCCAGATAGACGACGGCGTGGACGAGGCGCAGCCAGAAATAGCTCATCGTCCAAAAGGCCGTCATGGAATCGGCCTTGCCCGCCAGGTGGATCGCGATCACCAGCGCCGCGAAGGGCGCAAAGGTCTCGACGGCGTTGAGGTAAGCGCGGTCCGCGCGCTTGCCCCAAAGCGGCGTCGGACGCGGCGTCGGATCCACATAGTTCGGCGGGCTGAGAAATCCATTGGTGATGACTTGCGCGGCAATATAGGGAATCCACAGCGAGGCCGTCAGGATCGCGGTCAGAGCCAGATATTTGAGATCAGGCGACATTTGGGAAATCCCCTCCGGAGTTGATTTCAGTCCTCTCGCTTTGCGCTACATCAGGGCGCCCGCGCCTGGGCGCGGGCGGGCCCCGATCATTTCGTCGCGCCCTCGTATTTGTCGTGGTGGCGCACCCAAGCCATCGGGTGAGGCAGGGCGTCCTCGTCCCGCCCTTTCGGTACGAGATCGAGGAAATGATAGGCGCCGTTCAGCATGTCGAGGCCGCGCTGGTAGCAAGAATAAGTATGGAAGACCTCGCCCTTTTCGTTGCGGGCGAAGACGCTGATTCCCGGCGTCTCGTCGATCCCCATCTTCTGCATCTTGAAATTGTAGAAGACTTCGCCTTTTTTCAGATCAGCCGGTTCGAACGAGGCCTGGAAGTCGTAGTTGAAGTCGCTGCCGAATGAGGAATACCAGGAGAAGCCCCAACCCATGCGCTTCTTGAACGCCTCTATCTTAGGGTAAGGGGCGCGCGAGACGGCGGCGAGGGCGACATCGCGATGCGCCAGGTGGATGTCGACGCCGTTGAAATTGTCGGCCCAGAACGAGCAGGACTTGCAGCCGGTCTCCCAATCCGGGCCGAGCATGAAGTGATAGATGACCAGTTGCGAGCGGCCGGCGAAAAGATCGCCGAGCGACAGCTTGCCGGTCGGGCCTTCGAAACAATAGTCTTTTTCGATCCGCTCCCAGGGCATGTCGCGGCGGCGCTGGCTCAAGGCGTCGCGCGCACGGGTGAAAGCCTTCTCCTCTTCGAGGAGCTTGCGGCGGGCCGCCAGCCATTCGTCATGCGAGACGATCGCGTGTTCATTCATCGGATGGACCTCCTGCTCCGTTCGATCCTGCGGCGTCAGCCGAATTTCGGCAGCGTCGCCGCAAAGCTCGGCCTCGCCTGCATGACCGCCTGACCGTTGCGCACGCGCGGATACTTCTCGAGCAATATTGTGCTCTCGGGGAATCGGCCGAGATAGAAGATCAAGGGCGCGAGGAAGAGGTCGGCCATCGCCATGGACGAGCCGGTCAAATAATCGTTGCGGCCGTAGGCCTTTTCGAACAAGGCGAGCTGCATATCGATTTCCGGCAGCGCCGTCGAGATGATCGTGCGATTGGGCCCGTCGCCCTTGGCCATCACATATTGAAGCACGTAGCGCCGCGCCATGGCGTCGTAGCAGTAGCAATTGATGGCGCTGATCCATTGTTCGCTGCGCGCCCGCGCCAAGAGTCCGGCGGTCGAAATCAGCGACGGGCCCTCGAAAGCTTCATCGACATAGCCCAAAATGGCGCGCGCTTCGTAGATCTCGATCTCGCCGTCGCGCAAGGCCGGGATTTTTCCGAAAGGATGAATGGCGAGCTGCGCCGGCGTCTGCGGCGCGTTCGGCTCGAGCCGGTATTTGACCCCCTTTTCGGCAAGGCCCAATCGTACGGTCCAGCAATAGGTGCTGCGCGGATCGCCGAGCACGGCGACGGCGCTGCCGTCGGGGTCGACAAGATCGCTGAGCCGATTGAACACGGATTGCCAGCCGTGGCTGTGCGAATCCCGCACCTCACCATTGGGAAAGCCGGTGTGGCGCATATGGAGCGAGGTGCCCCCATCCTGCGGCGTCAGCTTGATCTCGATCAGCGTCGTCGTTTCCGATCCCGGTCCCCCCTCCGATCGCCAGGTGTAGGCGAGAAAATCCGGCCGTTCGATCGCCTGATAGACGCCGCCGACGGCGTATCGCGAGCCGTCGCGGCTCGCCATGACAATGCGATAGGCCCCGCCGACGCGCGCATCGACGCTGGCTTCCGCGACCGTCATGCCGCGCGGGCAATGCCACGCCTTGAGCTTGGATTCTTCCGTCAGCGCTGCGAAGATTTTCTCGCGCGGCGCCTTGATGAAGCGATCGATTTCAAGATGGAAAGTCGCGGCTTCTTTCATTTTCCTCTCCCTGGACCTGAGTTTTTAGGTTTGACGGATCCGGCCTTGGCGGGCTGTTGCGGCGCCTCGACGAATTCGGCGAGCCGGTCGAGACTGGCGTCCCAATAGCGCTGATAGGCGCTAAGCCACTCGT
>DASZFX010000471.1:0-2984 GCA_035939375.1 Roseiarcus sp. | reverse complement strand
GTCGTCGGCGCCGGCGCTGAAACGCGAAAGCGCCTGCGTCGGGCCATCCAGATCGTCTTCCAGAATCCCTATGGATCGCTCAATCCGCGCCAACGCATCGGCAAGGCGCTCGAAGAGCCGCTGCTGGTCAATACCAACCTCACCGCCCGCGAGCGCGAAAAGGCGGCGCGCGAGATGATGGCCAAGGTAGGATTGAGGCCGGAATATTACCGGCGCTATCCGCATATGTTTTCCGGCGGGCAGCGCCAGCGCATCGCCATCGCCAGGGCGTTGATCCTGCGCCCGAAAATTCTCGTCCTCGACGAGCCGGTCTCGGCTCTGGACGTCTCGATCCGCGCGCAGGTGCTTAATCTTCTGGCCGCGCTGCAAGAGGAATATGGTCTCGCCTATGTCTTCATTTCGCATGATCTCTCCGTCGTGCGTCACATCGCCGACGACGTGATGGTCATCTATCTCGGCCATGTCGTCGAGCGGGGCGCGCGCGACGCGATATTCTTGAACCCGTTGCACCCCTATACGCGCGCACTTCTCTCGGCGACGCCGATGGCCGATCCCGACGCCAAGCGCGAGCGGATCATTCTCACCGGCGAATTGCCCTCGCCCTTCAATCCGCCGAGCGGTTGTCCCTTCAGTTCGCGCTGCCCTGTGGTCATGGCGCGCTGCCGCGTCGAGGATCCGCCGCTCGAAGCAAAACAGGGACGCGACGTCGCGTGTTGGGCGGCGTCCGCATGAACGCCATCCAAAGCTACGACTACATCATTGTCGGCGCGGGCACGGCCGGCTGTCTGCTCGCCAATCGCCTCTCCGCCGATCCGCGCAACAAGGTCCTCCTCATCGAGGCGGGCGGGCGCGACAATTGGATCTGGCTGCATATCCCCGTGGGCTATCTCTATGCGATCGGCGACAAGCGCGCCGACTGGATGTTCAAGACCGCGCCCGAGCCGGGTCTCAACGGCCGCGCCATCGCCTATCCGCGCGGACGCGTCATCGGCGGCTGTTCGGCAATCAACGGCATGATCTATATGCGCGGCCAGGCCGCCGACTACGATGGTTGGCGCCAGCTCGGCCTGACCGGCTGGGGCTGGGACGACGTCCTGCCCTTCTTCAAGAAGCACGAAGACTATCACGGCCGCGCCGACGCCATGCATGGCGTCGGCGGCGAATGGCGGATCGAGCGCCAGCGGTTGCACTGGCCGATCCTCGATGCGGTGCGCGAGGCCGCCGCGGAAGTCGGCATTCGCAAGATCAACGACTTCAATTGCGGCGACAATGAAGGCTCGGATTATTTCGACGTCAATCAAAGGCGGGGCATGCGCTGGAGCGCGGCGCGCGGGTTCTTGAAGCCGGCGCTCCAACGAAAGAACCTCGCCCTCGTCATGCATGCCGAGGTCGAACGCGTCGTGATCGAGAAGGGGCGCGCCGTCGCCGTTCGCTACAAGCAAGGCGGCGCGTCCAGGGAGGCGCGCGCCGAGGGCGAGGTCATCCTGACCGCCGGCGCAATCGGCACGCCGCATATTCTGGAGCTTTCCGGGATCGGTCGGCCGGACGTTTTGGCGCGCATCGGCGTTGCGCTCGTTCGCGCGGCGCCCGGCGTTGGCGAGAACCTCCAAGATCACCTGCAACTGCGCACGATCTACAAGATATCCGGCGCGCGGACGTTGAACATGGACTATCAGTCGCTGATGCGGCGTGGGCTGATGGGTCTCGACTTCATATTTCGACGACGCGGGCCGATGACCATGGCGCCCTCGCAGCTTGGCATTTTCGCCCGGACTTCGTCCGATTACGCGACCGCCAATGTCGAGTATCACGTGCAGCCATTGTCGCTCGATCGCTTCGGCGAGCCATTGCATGATTTTCCGGCCATCACCCTCAGCGTCTCCAACTTGCGGCCCGCAAGCCGGGGCGCCGTTCACGCGGCGAGCGACGATCCCGCCGCCGCGCCTGAGATCAGGCCGAACTACCTTTCGGAAGAGGAGGACCGCCGCGTTGCGGCCGACGCAATCAAGTTGACGCGCCGCATCGCCGCCGCGCCGGCCCTGGCGCCCTATCGGCCGGACGAGCTTCTTCCCGGCGCGACGAAGATGAGCGAAGAGGACCTCGCCAAAGCCGCCGGCGACATCGGTACGACCATCTTCCATCCCGTCGGGACGGCGAAGATGGGAACGGAAGATGACCGTGCGGCCGTCGTCGATCAGCGCTTGAGACTGCGCGGCCTCGACGCGTTGCGCATCGCGGATGCTTCCGTCATGCCGCGCATCACCTCCGGCAACACCAATTCGCCGGTCCTGATGATCGCTGAAAAGGCGGCGGCGATGATTTTGGAGGATGCCCGGCGATGAGCGTCGAGGGTTTCGCCGAGCCGCCTGCCCCGCCGCTCGAGCCGCCGGGGCTCGTCGACGGCCGCCAGTCGGAGACCGCGCTCTTCATCGCCCGCGGGCTTCGCCGCATGTTGCGGGCGCATGGCTATTCGAGCGTTACCGAATTGCCCCTTCTGGACGGGCGTCGCGCCGATGTCGTTGCGCTGCGCGGCGACGGGGCGCTCGTCATCGTCGAGATCAAATCCTCGGTCGCCGATTTCCGCGCCGACAACAAATGGCGCGACTACCTCGATCATTGCGACCGGCTCTACTTCGCCATTTGCGAGACGGTGCCCGTTGAGATCATGCCGCTCGAGGCCGGCCTCATCGTGGCCGACGCCTATGGCGCGGCGATCGTGCGCGAGGCGCCCGAGCAGAAGCTCGCGCCGGCGACGCGGCGCGCCGTGCTCTTGCGCTTCGCCCAAGCCGCCGCCGACCGGCTACATCGGCTTGTCGATCCGAATGGGACAAGCGCGGACTAGCGCATCGGACCCCAAAATGAACTCACCTGGCGGGCGGCGGGAGGCGCAAGCCGCCATTATTTGGAACAGGGGCTCCCGTGCGCTGACCGAAAGGTCCGTCAAGGGCTTTAGCCGCCTTCGGCGGCGCGCAATGCGCGCCCTT
>DASZFX010000470.1:0-14035 GCA_035939375.1 Roseiarcus sp. | reverse complement strand
GCGCTCAGCAGCAGCCGACAAGATCGCGATAGAAGTTCGTCGCGCTCATTTCCAGCGCTCCGAAGGCCTCGAGAAACGCGGCGCGGCCGGGCATCGCCCTGCGCGTCGACGCGCGGAGGCGCGCATGGGCCTCGTCGAGGTCGACGCCGAGCAGCTTGCCGTCGCGGACGACCGATTTGCCGGCGACGACGAGATGGGCGACATGGGCCTGGGTCGCGCGCGCGAAGACGAGGTCTACCGGTTCGACCGGCATGACGGCGTCGCGATCGAGGGAATCGAGATCGAGAGCCAGAACATCAGCAGGCTCGCCGGCCTTCAATTGGCCGCTCCCCGGCGCGCCATTGGCGTTGCGTCCGTTTGCGGTGACGAAGGCGAGATAGGGCGCGCGTTCGATGACCTTATCGAAGCCCCAGCCGCCGTGAAGGAAGTGGCCGAGGCGCATCTCGCGCAAAGCGTCGTCGTCTTCGTCCAACGCCGAACCGTCAACGCCGCAGGCGACGCGGCATTCGCGCCTGATCGCTTCGCCGATCGGCGCGATCCCCGAGGCCAGATGCAGATTAGAGCTTGGATTGGTCGCGATGGTCGCGCCTGTCTCGGCCATCACGCTCAACTCCTCGCGCCGCGCATGGACGCAATGGGCGAAGGTTATGCGCGGCGACAAGAGACCGAGCGCCTTCAAATGCGGCAACAGGCCCTCCGGATAGGCGCGGTCGGCGAAAGCGCGCTGGTACTTCGTTTCGAGGAGGTGCATGTGTACGCGCCGGCCGGTCCGGGCGGAGGCTTCGGCGATCGCCGCGAGAAGTTCGTCGGAGCACCATTGCGCGCCGTTGGGCCCAAATTGCACGGTGAAGGTCGGGCTTTCGACGGCGGCCGCGATCGCCTGGACGCGAGCGACCTGCTCGCCCGCGGTCGGCATAGGAACGAAGAATTGCTTCTCGACGACCGCACGCGCTTCCGGCGTCAAGTTCGCCAGCACGCCGGCGGCCTCGCCATAGACCAGCGGATTGCGGTCGCGCATGACGACGGCGAGGGTCGCGCGTATGCCGACGTCGGCGGCGGCCTTGGCGACTTCGCGCGCTTCATCGATGAGCGCCATCGGCCCATGCGGTCTGGTGTAATGCGCCATCACGCTGGCGACGCCGGCCCGCGCGGCGCGGCCGAAAGCGGCGCATGCGGCAAGATAAGGGTCGACGGTCGGCATCGCGCCGAGCCGCAGCATCCAGGTTTCGAGCGGTTTGCCGGCGGCGCCGAACGACGTCGACGACAGCGGCCGGCAATGGTCGTGCGCGTTGGCGAGCGCCGGCATCGCCAGGAGGCGCCGCGCCGGTTTGACCGCCGCCGGCGTGATTGCGGCAATCAGCCCGTCGCCGAAGGCGATATCGACCGGCGCCGCGCCGGCGCCGAGAATTTCAACCCCGGCCAAACGATCCATGGCCGCGCCTCCCGACTCGCTATTTCTCGTCGATCACGCTGACATGAGCGGCGACGATGCGCCAGCCTTGCGAAAGCCGCGCCCAGGTCTGCATCTGCCGTCCGATCTTTCCGGGCGCATTGTCGCGGCGAAACAGCGTCGCGGCGACGGCGAAATCGGCGCCGTAAGTCGTGATCACGGTCCTTTCGAGCGCACGGGCGAGGCCTACCGGCGAGCGCGCCATGCGAAAAGCTTTGATCGCGGCATAGCCATAGAGATTTTCGGCGACCCCGTAGCGAATGGTCCGCGGCGCGTCCAGGAAGAAAGCGTCGAGCGCGGCGACGTCGTTGGAGACAAGCGCCCGCTCGTATGCGGCGAAGGCCGCCGTGACTTCGGCAAGAACTTTCGGGTCGTTGATGATCATTTCGCGTTGCGCCCCGCTTCGATCTTCGCGCGCATGGCGCGCAAAAAGGGAATGTCGGAGTATTGATCGGGGCGGATCTTATCCCAGGCTACGCCGGTCGGCTGCGCGTGGCTGTCGGGGGTCATCCGAGCCTCCGGTCAAGCAAAGCGTGCGATCGGCGCGCTGACGACGCCCTCTCTCTCCAAGACGTGCGCGACCCGCAAGACAATATCTTCGCGCCAGGGCGCCGCGATGACCTGAACGCCGATCGGCAGCCGCTCCCCCGCGGTCCAGACCGGAACGGCGGCGACCGGCAGGCCGATGAAAGAGATCGGCTGGGTGAACAGGCCGAGATTGGCCCGAAGCATCATCTCGCGTCCGTCGAATACGAGAGTCTTCTGGCCGATGGGCGGCGCGCGACAGGGCGTCGCCGGGGCGAGCAGCACATCGACGTCTTCGAAGATTTTCAGAACCTCGCCGCGCCACCAGCGGCGGAATTTCTGCGCCTGGGCGACCCAGGCGCCGGGCAGCATGGCGCCTGCGAGGAGACGGTCGCGCACTTCGGGATCGTAGTCGTTACCTTGCAGGCGCAGCCGTTCGAGATGGAGAGTCGCGCCCTCGACCATGGTGACGAGATAGGCGGCGGCCCTGGCGCGTTGCGCCTCACGGAGTTCGACCGTGTTGTCGACGCCCAGCGCCTTGGCGATCCGTTCGACCGCTTCGAAGGCCGCCGGATGGCCCGATTGCGCGAAATAGCCGCCGAGTTTGGCCATGCGCAGGGACTTGACGCTCTTCTCGAGGCGCGGCGCGACGGGCTCGGCAGCGACATTCGCCAAGATCGCGTCTTCGCCGTCCGGTCCGATCATCGCGTCATAGGCGAGGGCGAGATCGCGCGCCGATCGGGCGAGCGGGCCGAGATGGTCCAAACTTGCGGCGAAAGGGAAAGTCCCGGCGAGAGAAAGCCGTCCATAGGTCGGTTTGAGGCAGAACAACCCGCAGAGCGAAGCGGGAACGCGAATCGAGCCATTGGTGTCCGAGCCAAGCGTGATCGACGCCATGCCGCTTGCTGCGGCCGTTGCCGAGCCGCCGGAAGAGCCGCCAGACATGTGAGCGGGATCGTGCGGATTGCGCGATGGTCCATCATGGACATTCTCACCGGTGAAGTCATAGGCGAATTCGCCCATGTTCAGCGCGCCGACGAGTACGGCGTCGGCCCCCTCCATGCGCGCAACGAGCGTTGCGTCCTTTGCAGCCGGCGGCGCGTTGCGAAGAATCTTGGAGCCGGCGCGGGTCGCGAGCCCGGCGATATCGAAGAGGTTCTTGACGGCGAAAGGCGCGCCGGCGAGGGACCCCAGCGCATCGCCGCGCGCGCGCCTGGCGTCGATCGCCGCGGCTTCGGCGAGAGCCCGCTCGGCGGTCACATCTGTGAAGGCGCCGAGCGAGGGGTTGCGCTCCGCGATCCGGGCCAACGCCGCATGAGCCGTTTCGCTCGCGCTGGCCGCGGCTGAGCGAACCGCCGCGGCGATCTCGGCCGCGCTCCGGTCGATGAGCGCGCCGCTCATGACGCGAAGACCGGCCCTGGTTGCGCGTCATCGTCTAGTCTGTGTTCGAGGAGCAGCGCCGCCATGCGGGCGGCGATTTCGAGATGTGTTTTGATCTGCGGACGCGAGGCCTCGTCGATCGTCAGGCCGAGCAGCGGCGCCATCGCATCGATGACCGCTTCGGCGTCGAAAGGCTCATCCTTCATGCGCGGACGCCGAGCCGATCATGACCATCGTCGCAGCCGCGAATATGCGTCAAGAGCAGTTCGCAGCGGGTCTTCGATGAGACGATGTTCATCACCGCGGTCATGCGTTTCACTGGGATCGAAGTCCTTCGCCGGGTTCCGGCGCGTCGCCGGGAGAGGATAGAACCATGCCCTCGCCCAGCTTGTCGACGCCGAATCCGCGACAGGCGGGCGTGCGAGGCGCCTCTTCATTGGGCGCCGCGCCGCCGCCGATAGAGCCGCGACACGTCCCGCGCCATCTCGGCGATGCGATCTCTCAGCTCCTGGGGCTCCAGCGTTTCGACGTCGACGCCGAGCCGAATGAGTTCGCCGGCGGCGTGATCGATCCGCTCGATCGGAATGACGACGCGGACCCATCCTGCGGCGTCAGGCGCGCTCGCCGTCTCGGCGGCGGCCGACGCTACCGCAGAGCCCAGGAGTTCAAGCTTTATCAGGCCGGCCTTTGAAACCCGCAAGGTCGCCTTGCCGCGATAGAGGCCGACCTCATAGTCGCGCGAGGCGGCGCTCCAGTAGCGCACGAGATCGAAGTCCTTCGGCCGCTCGAAGCGCTCCGCTGTCTCGATAAGTTCGACGACCTTCGAAACGCGATAGGTTCGCGGCCGTTCGCCGACCATGGCGACGATGTACCAAACGCCGCCTTTCAGCACGAGGCCGAGCGGTTGCAATTTGCGCGACACGACCCCGGCGTAACGCTGATAGCGCACGTTTATGCAGATCTCGCTCCACACCGCATTGGCGATGGCAGGCAGGAAGCGCGCGTCCTCGCCGCTGCGGAACCAGCCGACCGGATCGAGGTGAAAGCGCGCCGAGACTCGCCTCGCGGTGGCGCGCGCTCCTTCCGGCAACGCCGCGGTCAGTTTGAGTTGCGCGGTCGTCATAATGTCGGCAAGGCCGAGTTCCGCGGCCGGGCCGGGCAGGCCGGCGAGGAACAGCGTCGCGGCTTCGGACGGCGAAAGTCCGGTCAGTTTGGTGCGATAGCCATCGAGCAGTTCGAAGCCGCCGTTGGGGCCGCGATCGGCGTAGACCGGCACCTCTGCCGCGCTCAATTGGTCGATGTCGCGATAGATCGTGCGGATCGAGACTTCGAATTGCTCCGCCAAAGCCTGGGCGGTCATCCGGCCGCGGGTTTGCAGAAGCATCAGAATCGAAAGGAGGCGGCTCGCGCGCATTTTTGTGAAGTTGGCAAAAAATTCCTGACACATATTGACATGTATAGGGGCGTAGACAAGCGCTATGACGAGGGCGGCGCCGCTGGATCGGAAAAACGGGCGAACGCCGCAGCCGGAAATCCGCCCTCGAGCCGACCTAAGGAGTACAGGCCATGATCAATGTCGGGGATATCGTCGCCAATTACATGGCCGTTTGGAACGAAAACGATCCCGTGGAGCGCCGGCGTCGGATTCGTTCGGTCTGGGCGCCGGATGGAGCGACCTGCAACCGGATGATCGACGCCCGGGGCTACGAGGCGATCGAGGCGCGTGTGATCGGCTCATGGGAGAAATGGCTGAGCGAGGGCCGATTTCTCTTTCGCCCGAAGGCCGTCGCCCAGCATCACGGCGTCGTCAAATTCGATTGGATGATGACGAAAGTCCCCGGCGGCGAGGTCGAGGCCTCAGGCGTCAGTTTCCTCATCCTCAATCCGGACGGGCGCATCGGTTACGACTATCAGTTCAATCCAACGGCCAATGACGCCGCGGATTTGGCTGAGCGCTATGTAGCGCTGTGGAACGAGGCTGATTCGGAGGCGCGCCTGCGTCGCGTCGGCGAACTCTTTGCGGCAGACGGCGCCTATGTCAGCCAATCCTCGACGGCCGAGGGACACGCCGGCATCGAAGCCGAGGCGGCCGCGGCGCGGGAAGCTTATGGCGCCAAGGGCCTTCGGTTCTGGTCCGCCGGTTTCTCGCAGGCCCATCATCGTGTCGCCCAATTCCAATGGCGCATGCGGCCCGCCGAGGGCGGCCGGGACGCCGCGGCCGGGTCCGATCTCGTCATCCTGGACGAGGAAGGGCGCATTCGCTTCGATTATCAATTCGAGGAGGCGGCTCAGATCGCCGAGGACGAGGCGTCCGTCGCCATATTCCGCCGATCGGTGTGAGCCCCGTTTTCGTCCAATAAGGTCCGCAACAGGAGCGAGTTGGGATCGGCGAGGTCGTCGATCACGTCGAAATGACGCCGGCCGGCCGCGCGGAAACAACGCATCTCGGCGCCGAGCCCGGTCCAGATATTGGCGAGCAATTCGCTCTGGCGGAGGAACTCCGGCCGCTCCTTGCTCCCGACCCAGCAAATGACGGCGCATGGCGAGACCGGCCGGCGAAGGGCGGCGCTTTCGAGCGCCGCCTCATTTTCGTCGAGCCGCAGCGTCGCATTCATTTTCGTGCGGAGCAGGGGGCGCAGGTCATGCAATCCGCTGACCGAGGCGATGCGGCCGATGCGGCGCCTCACCGGGTCGGGCAGGTCCGTATCCTCGCAAACCATGCGCGTGACGAGATGGCCGCCTGCGGAATGGCCGGAAAGGCGCAACGGCCCGGCGACGCGCGAGGCTGCGCATTCGATCGCCTTGGCGAATTGGCGCGTGATCTCATGAATGCGCGCTTCGGGCGCGAGCGTGTAGCTCGGCACGCAAGCGGCCCAGCCGCGCTCGAGAGCGCCAGCGGCCAGATGCGACCACGAAGACTTGTCAAAGGCCGTCCAGTAGCCGCCATGGGCGAAGACCATCAGGCCCTTCGGTTCGCCTTGCGGCCGGAACATATCGAGTCTTTCGCGGACGCCTTCGCCATAGGCGACATCGAGTTCGGCGCGGCCGGCGGCGGCAAGCCCTTCGCGAAAAGCCTTCGCCATCGCGGCCCATTTGGCGGGATAGGCGTCGCCTCCCTCGATATGGGCGGCGTTGGCGTAGGCGTCGTCCCAGTCGACGATCATGGCGGTCGCGTCACCTGAGGATCCGCCCAGATATCGCGCCCAAAGAGGGTTCCCGTCAATTAGTTTAAGCTTGAAGATTTGGTCCTTGGCTTCCTCTCCGGAACGCCGTAGCGTGGCGCCGACGCCGAATCCCGCCGACGCGCGTCGAGACGCGTCGGACCGGCAAGGCGCGATCGACGCCGGCTGCTTTCGCCTTTGCGCCGGCGGGAGGAGGCAATGCTCGGACCTTCCGCTCACGTCGACACATTCGCGCGCGACAATCTGCCGCCGCCTGGGGAGTGGCCGGATTTCCTGCTCGACGAATTCGACTATCCCGAGCGCCTCAACGCCGGCGTGGAATTGACCGATCGGATGGTCGCCGCCGGTTTTGGCGACCATACGGCGCTGATCGGCAACGGCCGACGGCGCACGTACAAGGAGCTGGCCGACTGGACCAACCGGATGGCTCACGCCTTGGTCGAAGATTACGGTGTCAAACCGGGCGCCAGAGTGCTGATCCGCTCCGCCAACAATCCGGCCATGGTCGCCTGTTGGCTCGCGGCGACCAAAGCCGGCGCGGTCGTCGTCAATACGATGCCCATGCTGCGGGCTGGCGAATTGAAGAAAATCGTCGACAAGGCGAAGATTTCTATCGCGCTCTGCGATACGCGGCTGATGGACGAACTTGTCGCCTGCGCCAAGGACAGCGCCTACCTGAAAAAGGTGATCGGCTTCGACGGAACCGCCAATCACGACGCCGAACTCGACCGGATCGCGCTCAACAAATCCGTGAGGTACGACGCCGTGCCGACCGGTCGGGACGACGTCGCGCTGCTTGGGTTTACCTCGGGCACGACGGGCGAGCCCAAGGCGACGGCGCACTTCCATCGCGACCTTCTCATCATCGCCGACGGCTACGCCAAGGAGGTGCTCGCCGTGACGCCGGACGATATCTTCGTCGGCTCGCCGCCGCTCGCCTTCACTTTCGGTCTCGGCGGCCTGGCGATCTTTCCCTTGCGTTTCGGCGCCGCGGCGACTTTGCTCGAGCAAGCCTCGCCGCCGAATATGATCGAGATCATCCAAACCTATAAGGCGACGGTCTGTTTCACCGCGCCGACCGCTTATCGAGCGATGCTGGCGGCGATGGACAAGGGGGCCGACCTTTCTTCGCTCCGCGCCGCCGTCTCGGCCGGCGAAACGTTGCCGGCGCCGGTCTACGACGCGTGGATGGCCAAGACCGGCAAGCCGATGCTCGACGGGATCGGCGCCACCGAGATGCTGCACATTTTCATCTCCAACCGCTTCAACGATTCCCGCCCCGCCTGCACGGGCAAGCCGGTCAGAGGCTATGAGGCGAAGATTTTCGACGAGAAGATGAAAGAAGCGCCGCCGGGAACGGTCGGGCGGCTCGGTGTGCGCGGACCAACCGGCTGTCGCTATTTGGCCGACGAGCGCCAAAGAGGTTACGTGCGCGACGGCTGGAACCTGACGGGCGATTCCTTCTGGCAGGACAAGGAGGGCTACTTTCATTTCGCCGCACGCAGCGACGATATGATCATCTCCGCCGGCTACAATATCGCCGGGCCCGAGGTTGAGGCGGCGTTGCTTTCGCACGCCTATGTCGTCGAATGCGCGGTGATCGGCGCGCCTGATGAAGGGCGCGGCCAGATCGTCGAGGCTTACATCGTGTTGGCCCAAGGCGTCGACCGGTCCGTCGATACGGTCAGGTCCCTGCAGGACCATGTGAAGGCCGCGATCGCGCCTTATAAATATCCACGCTCGATCGTCTTTTGCGATGCGCTGCCGAAGACCGCGACCGGAAAAATCCAGCGCTTCCGGTTGCGAGAGGAGAGGCGGGCGTGACCGTTTTCGCCGCCAAGAAGGCCTTGTTCCATCTGCCGAAGGGCGTCGTCTATCTCGACGGCAATTCGCTCGGCCCCTTGCCCAGGGCCGCGATCGAGCGCGCCAATCGCGCGATGAGGGAGGAATGGGGCGAGATGCTGATCCGCGCCTGGAACCTCGCCGGCTGGATGGACCAGCCGCGCCGGGTCGGCGACAGGATCGCCAGACTCGTCGGCGCCGCGCCCGGCACGATCGTGATGGGCGACACGCTTTCGATCAAAATGTACCAAGTCCTCGCCGCCGCCCTGGAGATGCGGCCGGAACGCAAAATCGTCCTCTCGGATGCGGGCAATTTTCCGACCGATCTCTATATGGCCGATGGTCTGATCACATCGCTCGGCCGTGGGCATGTCCTTAAGATCGTCGAGCCGGAGAAGGTCGATGCGGCGATCGATGAGACTGTCGCCGCGCTCATGCTGACCCATGTCGACTATCGCACCGGGCGCATGCATGACATGGCGCGCTTTACCCGGCGGGCGCATGACGTCGGCGCGCTGGCGCTCTGGGATCTGGCGCATTCGGCGGGCGCGCTGCCGGTCGATCTTGCTGGCGACAAGGTCGATTTTGCGGCCGGTTGCACCTATAAATATCTGAACGGCGGCCCCGGCGCGCCCGCCTTCATCTATGTCCGGCCCGACCATATAGAGGCGACGCGGCCGACGCTGTCAGGTTGGCTCGGCCATGAGGCGCCCTTCGCCTTCGACCTTGCCTATCGCCCCGCGCCAAGCGTCGAGCGCATGCGCGTCGGCACACCGCCCGTCATTCAAATGAGCATCCTCGAAGCCGCGCTCGACATCTGGGAGGACGTCGATCTCGAGGCTTTGCGCGCTGGCTCGATCGCGCTGACGGAACTCTTCATCCGCGAAGTCGAGACGCGTTGCCCGCAACTTAAGCTTGCAAGCCCGCGCGACCCGACCTTGCGCGGTTCGCAAGTCTCGTTCCGCTTCGAACAGGGCTACGCCGTGATGCAGGCGCTGATCGCGCGCGGCGTGATCGGCGATTTTCGCGCGCCCGACACCATGCGTTTTGGCTTTGCGCCGCTCTATATCGATCAAGAGGACGTCAAAAGCGCCGTCGATACGCTGGCGGCGATCCTCGCCGAGGCAGCCTGGGACAGGCCCGAATATCGCAAGCGCGAGGCGGTTACATGAAGGCAAGGCGCCCTTACGATCCTGCCGCCGAAGGCGCCAACATGACGTTCGACGGGCGCATGTCCTATGGCGACTATCTCCATCTCGATACGTTGCTCAGCGCCCAGAAGCCGCTAACCGACGCGCATGACGAGATGCTGTTCATCATCCAGCATCATACTTCGGAACTGTGGATGCGGCTTGCGATCCATGAGATCGCCGCAGCGCGCCGCGCTATCGCCGGCGACGCGTTGGCGCCGGCCTTCAAAATGCTGGCGCGCGTCTCACGCATCTTCGAGCAGCTCAACAACGCCTGGGACGTGTTGAGGACGATGACGCCGAGCGAATATACGCACTTTCGCGGCGCGCTCGGCCAGTCTTCCGGCTTTCAATCCTGGCAATACCGAAGAATCGAGTTCATGGTCGGCAACCGCAACCAGGCCATGGTGCAGCCGCATGCCCATCGGCCCGACATCAGGGAAGAGCTTGAGGCCGAACTCCGGCGCCCGAGCCTCTATGACGAAGCCCTGCGCCTTGTCGCCAGGAACGGGATCGCCGTTCCGGACGCGGTCCTCAAGCGCGATTTATCCGAGCCGTACCAGCCTTCCGATGGCGTGATCGAGGCTTGGCGTGTCGTTTATGAAGCGCCCCGCGAGCATTGGCCGCTTTACGAACTCGCTGAGAAGCTGGTCGATTTCGAGGATTACTTCCGCCGTTGGCGCTTCAATCACGTCACAACGGTCGAACGAGTCATCGGCTTCAAGCGCGGCACCGGCGGAACGGGCGGGGTCAGCTATCTCAAGCGCATGCTCGAGGTCGAACTGTTCCCGGAACTGTGGCGGGTGCGCACCGCCTTGTAGCCTTGAGGCATTGTGAAGGCGCGCGGCGCCGCCTTCGCAAACGCGCGTCGAATATTCCGCCCTCAGCCGAAGGTGAAGGCGTAAGCCTCAACGCCCGGGTCGAGAAACTGGATTTGGAAGGTGTGGTCGGCGACGGCGCCGTTCTGCCGCACGAGTTGGTAGAGCCGTTGCCCGGTCACCACCCCCCGGCCGTCGGCGTCGACGTCCGCGCCATGATTGTCGCCCGGCGCGGCGCCGTCGACGGTCACGCGGAACCGCACCGGTTTGCCGTCTTCGCCCGGGCCGAGCACCAGATGAAGATCGCGCGCATGAAAGCGATAGAGTATCGCTCCATCCTTGTCGTCGAGGGAGGCGCGTTCGTTGCTCACCGTCCAGTCGCCGACGAGGCCCCATTCATTGAGCCGAAGCGTCGGCGCGGCATAGGTATGTCGCGCGTTTGGCGCCGCGCCGCCGGGCGAGGCGAAGTTTTCGGCGCGGTCATAGCCGACATAGGTTTCCGGCGATTGAACGTCCTTCATATCCGCTGCAGCCTCAGCGCCCGATGCGTTCACCTTCACGAGGTCGACCGTCGGAGCGCCTTTTCCGGCCTCTGCGAGAAGCTTCTGGATCACCCGCTCGGAGCCGTCGTAGTCGCCTTCGCCGAAATGGTGATGGCGGATGCGACCCTCGGCGTCGATGAAATAATGCGCGGGCCAAGATTGATTGTCGAAGGCGCGCCAGATCGCATAGTCGTTGTCGATCGCAATCGGGTAAGCAAGCTTAAGATCGGCGACGGCCTTTTTGACGTTATCGATATTCTTCTCGAATGCGAATTCCGGCGCGTGCACGCCGATCACGACAAGGCCCTGGTCCTTGTACTTTTCCGCCCAGGCGCGAACGTAAGGGATGGCCCGCAGGCAGTTGATGCAGGAATAGGTCCAGAAGTCGACGAGAACGACCTTGCCCTTGAGCGCCTCGGCGGTGAGTGGCGGCGAGTTCAACCATTCGACCGCGCCCGAGAAGGACGGCGCCGGGCCCTCGACCGGCAGATCGTCGGCTTTGGCGGCGGTCTTGGGCTTCATCGTCATCGCGGGATTGGCGCTCATCATCGCCCCGCCGCTCATGAGCACGGAATCGCCCTTCATCGCGGCAGAATCGCCGGACATCATGGCTGGGCCGTTCGTCACGACGGCGCCGCCGGCCATCTTGGGTTGATCGGCGGCCATCATCGCCGGGCCGTTCATGACGACCGAAGACTTCGACCCATCCGCCTCTTTGGGCGGGGCGTGAAATTTGTCCACCAGCCCCTGTTCGAGCGCGGCGGTGCTGGCGAGCGAAACATTGGTCAGAACGCCGGTGTCGAGGCCCAGGGCGATCGCAACGACGCCGGCGAGCACGGCGACGCCGAGGCCGCGCCTCACCCATTCGCCGACGCCAAGGGAGCGCTTCATCGCAGCGAAGACGCGTCCCCCGATCAGCAACGCGAGCGCCAGCGATGTCGCCGCGCCCGCGGCATAGACGAAAAGCAGAAGAGTGGTCTTCACGCTCGCGCCTTGCAGCGCGGCGCCGGTGAGGATCAGGCCGAGCACCGGGCCGGCGCATGGCGCCCACAGCAGGCCGGTGGCGACGCCAAGCAGGGCCGAGGCGAGGACGGCGGAGCGGCCTTCGCCGGCTTTATTTTCCGCCGATTGCGACAGGCGGTCGCCAAGCGCCACAAGCGGTCTCGTCAGCCGGTCGGAGAGTTCGGGAAAGAGCAGCGCGACCCCGAAGACCGCGAGCAAGGCGATGGCGGCGAAGCGGCCGTATTGGTTGGCGGCGACCGCCCAGCCGCCGGCTACGGCGGCGAGAGTCGCAACCAGGGCGAAAGTCGCCGCCATGCCAAGCAGCATCGGCAGGCCGCTGCGCACGAAAGGCTGATCCGCCCGCGCAAAAACGAAGGGCAGGACCGGCAGGATGCACGGGCTGAGGATCGTCAGCACGCCGCCGAGATAGGCGAGGAGGAAGAGGATCACGGCCTGTCTTGCTTTCAGGCCGTCGCCGGCTTGAAGCTCAAGGCGATGCCGTTCATGCAATAGCGCAAGCCGGTCGGCTTCGGCCCATCGTCGAAGACATGACCGAGATGCCCGCCGCAGCGGCTGCATTCGACGGCGGTTCGCGTCATGCCGAAGGACTTATCCTCTTTCGTCGCCACAGCATTTTCCAAGGGGGCCCAGAAACTCGGCCAGCCGGTGCCGCTTTCGAATTTCGTGTCCGAGGAAAACAGATCGCGATCGCAGCCGGCGCAGGCGAAGGTTCCGCGCCGATGCTCCTTGAGCAGCGGACTGGTGAAGGGCCGCTCGGTTCCCGCCTGTCGGAGCACGGCATATTGATCGTCGGTCAGAAGTTTGCGCCACTCCTCATCAGTGTGGGCGACTTCGAAAGTCTCGGCGCCGGCGGCCGCGCCCCAACTCAGATGCGCGGCGGTCAAACCCGCCGCGACTCCGCCCAAAAGAACACGCCGCGTGACCATGACGAAAACCTCCCGTCGCCTGCGTATCGACAGATACGGATGAGGACGCTCCTTTGTTACGAGGCCCCATTGTATCACGGGCTTGTGATGAGCGTCTGCGGAGCCGGCGGTTTGCTTGCCTTCGCCCAGCGCCGCCGATATAGAACGCGGCTCCGCTCGCAAGCGCTGCTCCCTTCGTCTAGCGGTCCAGGACGTCGCCCTCTCACGGCGAAAACACGGGTTCGAGTCCCGTAGGGAGCGCCATCCCCGAATTTTAGCATTGAAAAGGCAGGTTTTTTAGGTCGAAAGGTCCCACTTCATTTGATAGTGGGACCTCATCTGTTCAGCCTTTGATCTTTGCTATTGCGGAGTCTGCGAGCCCCTTTTTTCGGGCAGCCCTCGTATAGCGTTCAACCTCCTCTAGTGACTTGTGACCTGTCACAGCCATTATCTCGTACGGCGTTGCTCCAGCCTCAGCCAACCGAGCGGCAGCGGCTTTGCGAAGCCCATGAGCCGAGCAATGGGATAAGCCTGCGCGATTGCACCATTCCCTAAACCTGTTGCCAAAACCAGCTATTGAGAATGGTCTTCCATATTCCGTGGTTAGAAAGTTCATGTGACCACTGGGGGTCTTCCCGATAATGTCGGCGAGGTCCTTGTGCACTGGAATGTCGATGTCAACGGGATCGCGATTTGCGTTTTTCGATTGACGAAACCCAAGCCGTCCCTCGTGAATGTGCTGAGGTCCAAGTTTCACCACGTCGCTGCGTCTACACGCGGTATAGAGCATCAGGGCAAGCGCCAAGCGGGCCTTCGAACCAACCTCGTGGATGCGTTCGAAAGTTTCTACCTCTTCCAGAGTCCAGCTATGGTGGCCTTTGGTAGAGTAGGGGATTCGCTTCACGTCTTGAGTTGGATCGTGAGTAACTAGCTCCTCCTCGACTGCCCAGCGGAACAACGCCTTGAGCGCCTTCAAACGAGTTAAAGAGGCGCCAGGCATGTCTGCCTTTTCATCGCGAAGTTTGCGAACATGTATTGGTCGCATCCGCTCAATGGGATCGCCGCCATGCTTTCGGCAAATGTCGTCAAGCACCCTACGGCGCCAGAGCTGAGTGCTCTTACTGAGCGCCTTAAACTGTGGACTAGCATAGTAGGACTTGCAGACGTATCCGAAGGAC
>DASZFX010000469.1:0-5899 GCA_035939375.1 Roseiarcus sp. | reverse complement strand
CGGCCGGGCGTATGAACTTCGCCAGCCGAAATCATCGTCGTAACGCCGCCGTGTAGACAAGAATCGATCCAGCCGAGCTGGTTCTGGCGCGGCGTCCAGTCGCCGGCCACGGGATGGACGTGGCTGTCGATGAGGCCGGGGGCGAGCGCGACGCCATTGGCGTCGATGACGGTCGTTGCGCCTGAGAGGTCGAGGCCGCCGGCGCGCCCGACGGCGCTGATGCGACCGTCGACAGCGACAAGCGCGTCGGCGTCGAGGATGGGCTTCGAAATATCGCCGCTGAACAAAAGCCCGATGTTCTTGACGACCAGTTTGCCCGGGGCCCCCGCGGCCGCTTCGTCATGCGCCATCGCTCTCTCCCAAAAGCGCTAAACCGATCTCTTGCGATCTGGGGGCTCAGCGACTGTCGCGCCGAACCCCTATTGACCCTTAGATATTCGTTTGTATACTAACAATACCGCCTTGCAAATCGCCTGAGAAGTCGATGGTGCGTCGCAACAAAAGCTTGAGATTGAAGTCAGCCTATGGTTTTTATCCGGAGATAGGCGCCTGCCCTCTCAAGAATTGAGGGCGCCGCACCGACACAAGATATCGGAAAACTCCCCTACGGGCCCCAGAGCGATGAGCAATTTCAACCAGGAACAGGTCTTAAGCGTTCGCCATTGGACCGACAGGCTGTTCAGCTTCCGCACCACCCGCAACTCGTCCTTCCGGTTTCGGAACGGCCAGTTCATCATGATGGGGCTGGAAGTGGAAGGCCGACCGCTCGTCCGCGCTTACAGCCTCGTCAGCGCCAATTACGAGGAGGAGCTCGAGTTCTTCAGCATCAAAGTCGCCAATGGGCCGCTGACCTCGCGTCTTCAGCATGTCCGGGAAGGCGATTGCGTCATTGTCAGCCGCAAGGCGACCGGCACGCTGGTGCTCGACAATCTTTCGCCCGGCCGCAATCTCTACCTGCTCGGCACCGGCACCGGCCTTGCGCCCTTCCTCAGCATCATAAAGGACCCTGAGACCTACGAGCGTTTCGAGCGCGTCGTCGTCGTCCACGGCTGCCGCTGGATCGCCGATCTCGCCTATGGCGATCTCATCGCCAATGAGCTGCCAAAGGACGAGTTGATCGGCGCGCTGCTCAGCGAAAAGCTGGTCTATTACCCGACCGTGACGCGCGAACCCTTCCGCCACAATGGCCGCATTTCGCTGCTTTTGAGCAACGGCAAGCTCGCCGAGGACGTCGGCCTTCCGCAGATCGATACCGCCAGCGACCGCTTCATGCTCTGCGGCAGCCCGGCGATGCTCGCCGACATCCGCGCCATCCTCGACGCGCGCGGCTTCATGGAAGGCAATCACGGCGAGCCGGGCGACTACGTGATCGAGAAGGCCTTCGCGGAGAAGTAGATAGGCAGCCCTCTGGAGAATGCGCCCCGTCAATACGAGCGAAACGAAGCAATCCATTCATGGAGCGCGCGTCCAAGGCTTCACAACTCCTGACGGGCAGCTTGCCATTGTACCGTTTGCCTTTCGCGCGCTCGCATAATGTATAGGCATGGCCGTCTGACGCCGTCGCCTGCTCCGATCAAAGGATTGCCTCGCTTCCCTCGCCATGACGCGGCGCGTTTTCTTCGCCGTTCTTGCAAGCGACGCACAGCGTCCTGTGTAACCATTGCGACAGTGCAAGCGGCTTCTTGTCACGCTCTTGTGATCTCTTATCTGCCGCGACGCCGCGCTAAGCTCCGCCCCGGCAAGAAATCAACCCGGACACGGCCCATGTCTTTCCTGATCCGCAGCGCCGCCGCGGCGCTTCTCCTTTTCGCCCTGACGTCCTTGGCCCAAGCCCAGGGCGTAAGCCTCCGCGGTACGATCGAAAGCGTGAGCGATGAAACGCTTGTCGTTCATACCCGCGAGGATGAGACGGCCAAGGTGCATCTCAAACCCTCCATCCCGATCGGCGCGTTGATCAAGGCGCAGCTCTCGGACATCAAGCCGGGATTATTCATCGGAGCGGCGGCCGTGCCCGGCGCCGACGGCGCATTGAAGGCGTTGGAGGTGCATATATTCCCGGAGGCGATGCGAGGGGCGGGCGAAGGCTTCCGTCCCTTCGATCTCGCGCCTCGCAGTTCGATGACCAACGGCACTATTTCCGCCGCCGTCGATACGGTCGACGGGCCGAAGCTCACGGTGACCTACAAGGGCGGCGAACAGACCATCATTGTCGACAAGGCGACGCCGATCGTCATGCTGACGACCGGCAGAATCGAAGATCTCAAGTCCGGCGCGGGGGTCATCGTCTTCGCCTCGGCCAAGGGCGCGGACGGCGCCTACGAAGCCGCCCGCCTCATCGTCGGGCGCGACGGCGTCAAACCGCCGATGTAGTCGCGCTTACGCCGGCGCGGCGTCGACCAGCCGCAATTGCGCCTTTTCCCTGCCGGCGTATCGATTGATCGTCAGGACGCCGGCAAGATGCGCGGCCTCGCCGCGCCGATCGCTTAAGAAGCCGCCGAGGGCGCTACGGGCCGCGCGAAAGGCGATCGCCTCGACGATCTGCCCATCGCCCGCCGTCGCCCGCACGCGGATATGATCGCTCCCGACCTGGACGACGTCGACGAGGCGGTGACGGGCGAGCGCGAAAATCGGTTCGGGATTGCCGGCGCCATAGGGCCCGGCGCGCTCGATCGAATGAACGAGCGCCGCCGTCGCCGCGCCGGCGGTCAGCGCCGCGTCGATCTCCAGCGCCGCATTCGCATTGAGCACGGACACGGTCTCGGCAAGCTGCTCCTCGAGAAAGGCGCGAAAGTCGCCGAGCCGCGCTTTATCGAGCGTGACGCCCGCGGCCATGGCGTGGCCGCCGCCCTTGCGTAGGATTTGCGCCTCGACCGCGGCGCGGACGACCCGGCCAAGATCGACGCCGGCGATCGAGCGGCCTGAACCCGTCGCCTCGACGCCGTTGAGGCTCAGCGCGAAAGCCGGCCGGTTGAAGCGCTCCTTCAGCCGCGCGGCGACGAGGCCGACGACGCCATGGCGCCAATCGGCGCCGGCGACGACGATGGCCGCGCCGCGCTCTTCGAGGCCGAGCGCGGCCAGCGCCTCGGCTTCAGCCGACTCCAAAGTGGCGATTTCGATCTGCTGGCGCTCACGATTGAGACGGTCGAGTTCGCCCGCGATGGCGCGCGCCTCCAATTCATCGCGGCTCATCAGCAATTTGACGCCGAGCGCGGCATCTCCGATCCGCCCGCCCGCATTGATGCGCGGGCCGACGAGAAAGCCGAGATGGTACGGTTGCGGCGGCCCGTCGGCGCCCGCGACGTCGAACAAAGCCGCAAGACCCGGCCGGCGGCGGCGGCGCATTGCGCGTAAGCCTTTGACGACGAAGGCGCGGTTGAGGCCTATCAGCGGGACAACATCGGCGACGGCGGCGAGCGCGACGAGATCCAGCGCTTCGAGGAGGTCTGGCGCCTGCTTGCCGTCCCAAAATCCCTTTCCGCGCAACGCGCGTTGCAAAGCGACCAGCGCCATATAGACGACCCCGGCGGCGCTGAGATAGCCAAGACCGGAAAGGTCGTCCTGCCGGTTGGGATCGACCAAAGCGAGCGCTGCGGGAAGCGCTTCCGGCGCCTGGTGATGATCGAAGACGATCACGTCGAGGCCAAGCGCCTTCGCCTCGGCGAAAGCATCGTGGCTGGTCGCGCCGCAATCGACCGCGACGACGAGCTTTGCGCCCTTCTCGGCAAAGCCGCGCATCGCCGCTGCATTCGGCCCATAGCCTTCGAAGACGCGATCGGGGATGTGGATCATCGTCGCTAGGCCGCAAGCTTGTAGATATTCGGCGAGCAAAGCCGCCGAGGTCGCGCCATCGACATCGTAGTCGCCGAAAATGGCGACGGTCTCGCCGCGCCTCACCGCCTCGACGAGCCGCGCCGTCGCCGCCTCCATGTCCCTCAGCACAAAGGGGTCGGGCATCAGGTCGCGGATCGCCGGATCGAGATATTTGGCGACCTCCTCCACTTTGACGCCGCGGCCGGCGAGCACCCGCGCCATCAGGTCGGATTGTGCGGCGACCTGCGCGATGGCCAAGGCTTGCGCCTCGCCCGGCGTATCAAGTCGCGAGCGCCATGGACGCCCAAGCGCCGAGCGCTCGACATCGAGGAAATAACGGGACGGCTGCGCGATAGCGTGCATAGGCCTTGAGTCGAGCGCTAAAGCCGTCATTGCGAGCCCTTGCCCGGCCTTCGGCCGGCGTCACCATATCATGCCGGGCGTGCAAAGCGCGCCCCTTGGCGAAGCAATCCACCGAACCCCAACGCTTGGCGCTCGCTCCCGCCGATGACGACCGGCTGATTCGAGCGATGTCTTTACTTCTAGCGGCGAGAAAGGAATTTCGCGACAAGCGCGGCGAGCCGTCCCCAGGGCGGTCCCAGGCGCTCGAAGACATTGATCGCGCCGATCTGATGCACGGCGCGGGCGTGGCTGAAGCGGCGAAACCCGTCTTCGCCGTGGTAAGCGCCCATGCCGCTTGGGCCGATCCCGCCGAAAGGCAGGCTGTCCTGCGCAATATGAAGCAGGGTTCCATTCAGCGTCACGCCGCCGGATGTCGCCCCGTCCAGAACGCGAGCGCGCTGGGCCTCGTCGTTACTGAAACAGTAAAGGGCGAGCGGGCGGTCCCTGGCGTTGACGAAATCGATCGCCTCGGCGAGATCGTCGTAGCCGACGACCGGCAGCACCGGCCCGAAAATCTCCTCCTTCATCAGCGCGCTTGTCGCCGGCGCGTTCAAGACCACCGTCGGGCCGATCTTGCGCGTCTTGCCGACGTCGTCTTCATGGCTCAACACCCGCGCGCCCGCTGTCCGCGCCTCCTCGACGGCCCGCAGCAGGCGTGCGAGATGCCGTTCGCTGATCACGCTCGAATAGTCGGAATTGGCGCCGATCTCAGGATAGGATTTGCGCGCAACCGCCAGGACGGCCTGCGCAAAGGCCTCGGCGCTTTTCGAGGGGACGAGGGCGTAGTCGGGCGCGATACATGTCTGGCCGGCGTTGAGGAATTTGCCGAAGGCGATGCTGCGCGCCGCTTTCTCGATCGGATAGTCCGCGCAGACGATGGCCGGCGACTTGCCGCCAAGTTCAAGCGTCACGGGCGTCAGGTTTTGCGCCGCCGCGGCCATCACCTTGCGACCGACAGCGGTGGAGCCCGTGAAGACAAGATGATCGAAGGCCAAGCCGGCGAAGTCTTCGGCGACATCGGCCCCGCCGGTCACGACCGCGACGTCCGTCTCGGCGAAGCTTTTGGCGATGAGACGCTGGAGAAGCTCAGCGAAACGCGGCGTGAGTTCGGAAGGCTTCACCATCGCGCGATTGCCCGCCGCCAGCGCGTCGATGAGGGGCGAGAGGGTCAGCAGCAAAGGATAGTTCCAGGGCGCGATAATTCCGATCACGCCGAGCGGCTCGTAGCGCACCCAGGCCTTGGCCGGCTGGAAGGCAATATCGACATTCTTGCGCCGCGGCTTCATCCAAGCTTGAAGGTGGCCCCGCGCATGGCGCAGCGCGTTCAACGTCGGCACGATTTCGAGGAGTTCAGTCTCGTCATGCGAGCGCGTTCCGAAATCCGCCGAGATCGCCTGGGCGATGGCGCCCCTGTTGTCGAGCACGAGGCCACGCAGCCGCGCGAGCGCATCGAGCCTTTGATCGAGCGTCGGCTTCGCCTCGCGCCGCGAGGCGGCATGTTGGAGATCGAAGACGCGCCGCAGGGCGGCGAGGGGGGATTCGGCCAGCGCCGGCGCCTTCTCGTCCATCATGACCGCATCCCGTCGGCGAGGATCAGATCGGCCGCCTTTTCGCCGATCATTGCGCAAGGCGCCTCGGTATTTCCGCTGACGATCGTCGGCATGATGGAGGCATCGGCGATCCTCAA
>DASZFX010000468.1:0-10053 GCA_035939375.1 Roseiarcus sp. | reverse complement strand
TGCTTTCGCGTGAAAGCGGTCGAGGAACGCCATGAAATTCGAGGGCGGATGCTATTGCGGCTTGGTGCGCTATGTGGCCGATGGCGAGCCGATGATGAAGGGGCAATGCCATTGCCGCGAATGCCAATATATCAGCGGCGGCTCTCCAAATGTCTTTCTTCTGATGCCGGCCGACGGATTTCGTTACACCAAGGGAGAGCCCAGGCAGTTTGTGAGAAGCGATCTCGAGCGCGCCGTCACGCGGGAGTTCTGCGCCGAATGCGGCACCCATTTGGCGACGCGGCGGCCGGGCCTCGCCGCGGTCGTCGTAAAAGTCGGCACGCTCGACGATCCCAGCCTTTTTGGGGCCCCGCAGATGGCGATTTACACGATCGACAAGCAGGCTTTCCATCAAATCCCCGACCGGCTCCCGAGTTTTGAGCGGCTGCCGGCGAGGCGATAGCCAAGCGCCGAAGGTCATGGAGGCCCGGGCGCCGCCGCCCAGCCGTTCGGCGCGCCCGTCCGGAACGGCGGACTACCCTGCGCCGCGCTGAAGCGCTATGAAGGGCTGCGGCGATGATTGAATGATAAGGGACTTGCGTCTCGATCCATGCGATTTTTCCGCTTCTCCCCAAGGCCTTACGCGGTTTATGCCGGGCCGTCGCCGGCTGAAGCGCCATGCGCGTCCTGATCGTCGAGGACGACGCGGAGACCTTCGTCTATCTCAGGGCGCAGCTCGAAGCGGTCGGGCACGCGGTCGCCGGCGCGCCCAATGGGCGGGATGGTCTGCTCATCGCCGCGGAGCCGGGTTTCGACGTCATCGTCCTGGACCGGATGCTGCCGGAGCTCGACGGCGTCTCGCTCGTCTCGAAGCTGCGGCGCGCCGGCATCCAGACGCCGGTGCTCTTTCTCACCAATCTGGCTGGCGTCGACGACCGCGTCGAGGGCTTGGCGGCGGGAGGCGACGATTATCTGGTCAAGCCTTTCGCCTTCGCCGAATTCCTCGCGCGCTTGATTGCACTGGCGCGCCGCCCGCCGCTCGGCGAGCAGAAGTCTGTCCTCGCCTTCGCCGATCTCGAGATGGACCTGATCAAGCGGACGGTCTCGCGCGGCGGCGAAGAGATAGATTTGCAGCCGCGCGAATTCCGCCTGTTGGAATATCTCTTGCGCAATGAAGGGCGGATCGTCACGCGCAAGATGCTTCTCGAAAACGTCTGGGACTTCCACTTCGATCCCAAGACGAACATCGTCGAGACGCATATCAGCCGGCTCAGGGCCAAGATCGGCCGCGGGCGCGGCGGCGAGCTCATTCACACCCTGCGCGGCCTTGGATATTCCCTTCGTGTCGCTCTCTAGGCTCCTCGGCACGGCGAGCTTTCGCCTCGCGGCGACCTATCTCGTCATGTTCAGCGCCTCGGTCGCGCTGCTCGGGGCCGTGGTCTATTTCAGCGTCGGCTATGAGATCGTGCGGCAACTCGACGACCGCCTGATCGAGGAGACCGCGAAGCTCACATCCTACTTTAAAAAGAACGGCCTGACGCGGTTGGCCGAGCATATCAGCGCGCGCAAGGCCGCAGGCTCCTTCCTCGACTACCGGCTGGAAGACGGCGGCGGCCGGGTCCGGGCGGGCGGCCTGCCGGCGGCGAACACGGCCGATGGGAAATATCACCCAGGCTGGACGACCACGCTGATCAGGACGGAATATCCAGACGACGAACCCGATCTGAACCGGGAGCATGAACTCGTCACCACACTCGACGACGGCTCCATTCTCGTCATCGGCGACGAGCTCGACGGCGTCGAGGAAGCGCAACGCGCCGTACTCTTCGCCTTTGGCTGGGCGTTGGCGGCGACAATCGTGGTCGGCGCGGGCGGCGGTCTTCTTCTGAGCGCCGCCTTTCTGCGTCGGATCGACGCGATGACCTCGACCGCACGCGACATCATCGCCGGCGATCTTTCAAGGCGCATACCTTTGGCCAAGGGCGACGCCGATCTTGCGCGCCTGGCTGGCGCGTTCAATCGGATGCTGGATCGCATCAGCGCCCTCCTCGACGCCAACAAGCACGTCAGCAGCGCCATCGCTCATGACTTGCGCAAGCCTTTGGCGCGCGTGTTGCGTCGCCTCGAAGCGGCGCGATGCGAGCCCGCCAATCTCGCCGAATATGAGAAGGCGGTCGACGCGGCGTTGAACGACATCAACGGCATTCTCGACACTTTCGGCGCGCTGTTGCGGATCGGGCAAATCGAAAGCGGCGCGCGGCGCGCTGGCTTTCGTGACGTCGATCTGGCGACGATCGCGCTCGAGGTCGCCGAGACGTTTCAGCCGGCCGCAGCTGACGAGGGCAAGACCTTGACGTTCGAACTCGGCGCGAAACTGCCGATGGTCGGCGATCGCGAGCTGTTGACGCAACTGACCGCGAATTTGATCGACAATTCGATCCGCCATACGCCGCCGGGGTCGCGCATAGAGGTACGAAGCACGAAGAACGGCGACGGCGGTCGATTGATCGTCGCCGACAACGGTCCGGGCGTTCAAATATCCGAGCGCGACCGAATATTCGAACGCTTCTATCGCATCGACAGCGCGCGTGCGACGCCGGGCGACGGGCTCGGCCTCAGTCTCGTGGCCGCCATAGCTGGCTTACACGACGCCAAAGTCTTTGCGCTCGACAATGAGCCGGGACTGAAGATCGTCGTCGATCTGCCCGGCGCGCCATAGAACAAAGGCGCTCATCATCAAGGCTGACGCTTGTCTCGCAGGCCCGCTGGTGCGGACCCGAAAAGGCTTGCCCGGCGTGACTGGGGAAGGTTGCCAATCTGTATAGTCGAGGCCCCATTTAAGCCGGCAATACAGGGTCATTTTTCAGGCAGGAACATGGCGGCAAGTCGCGAGCGTCTACTCGATCACTCGAGAGAGCGGCGTCGCGTCATCAGCAAGTGGCGGGCTGATACTGGTCGAGGAGCAACTGGCGGCGGGGTACGAAAACGTCTTTGTCGCCAAACTTTCAAATCGACAAAGAATAGCGGTCGAAACGCTCCGTCAACGTGCGGTTGCGGAAAAAAGCCGCCGGAAGGGTTGAACTGATCGGCGAAATACTTGGGGGTCATGATGAATGTGATGAAGAGCATGCTGCTCGGATCGGCCGTCGGCGTTGCGGCGGCGAGCGGGGCGCCGGCTGCCGATCTTCCCACGAGGAAGGCCGCGCCTGCTGAGTATGTCAAGATTTGCAACGTCGGCGGTATGGCCGGCTTTATTCTCCCCGGCAGCGACACCTGCTTCAAAATTGCGGGCTATGTCACTGGTCAGATCGAAGCGGGCAATCTGAAGCAATCTTCCGACTGGGCGTTTGCCCCCGGCCTCGCCGCAACATTCCCTGGCGCTTCGACCTTCACGCGAGACTCTTTCGGCTGGACAACCCGCGCCGAAGTCGAGTTCGATGCGCGTCAGGACACCGGCTATGGCGTGTTGCGCGCCTACGCCGAACTTCAATTCGAGAACGGCAACGGCTTCGACAACACCGGCACCGCCGCTTACATCAACCGCGCTTACGTGCAATGGGCCGGCGTCACCGCCGGCAAGGCGAATTCGTTCTTCGCCTTCTTCGGCGGCGGCGAGGCCTGGGCGAATATCTTCTCGCCCGACCAGCAGGGCTTCAACCAGCCCGATCTGTTGGCCTATACCGCGACCTTCGGCGGCGGCTTCTCGGCGACGATCTCGGCGCAGAGCTCGGGCTCGAACGGCTTCAGCGGCGGCGGCACGAATATGGTCGCTGCCGGCAACGCCACCTATGGCGGCATGCAGGCGCCCGACGTCGTCGCGGCCTTGCGCGTCGACCAGGGCTGGGGCGCAGCGCAGGTTTCGGGCGTTGCCCATCAGGTCCGCGCCTACGATGGGCAAGACGCGTCAGGCTTTGCAACGCCAACCAGCGGCTTGAACGGCAACACGATCAACAAGTGGGGCTGGGGCGTGCTCGGCGGCGTGAAGTTCAATCTCCCGAGCTTCGGTCCGGGCGACAACTTCCAGGCGCAGGGCGTCTGGACCCAGAACGCGATCTGGTATTCCGGCATTCCGAACGGCATGTGGGGTGAGAACGGTCAGGTCAACGGCAATGGCCTGCCGATGGTCGTGGCCGACACATGGTCGAACGGCGACGGCTCCTGGGCGACGCCGACCGCGTGGTCTGTCGCGGTCACGTTCGAGCATCATTTCTCGCCGCAATTCATGATCGCGCCGGAGTTCTCCTACGCGCAATTGCACTGGAGCGGCTTCTCGCCCGGGGCGGCGGTCATTCCCGCGAATGCCTATAGCTGGATCGTCGGAGGCGCGGCGCATTGGGCTCCGGTCCCACATCTCGATTTCGAGGCCGAGCTCCTCTACCAAACGACCCATCAATCGACGCCAGTCGATTACGCCGGCGGGGTCACGCCTTTCCCGGACAGCGCGGACGGGTTCGCCGGCCGCTTGCAGGTGACGCGAGACTTCTGATCGAGCTGATCTCCAGTCAGCATCTTGAGCCGGCGCGAAGGCGCCGGTTTTTTTTCGCGTCGACGAACGAAGGAAGATGTCGCCGCCGATTGAAGATTACCGATCCGCATAGTCTATGCCACAATCGGCGCGGGCGAATCAGGGCGCCTGCCAAGCGACGGCCAGCCCCGTCGTTTGCCGGCCGGGGGCACGCATTGTTCAAAGGTTGCGCTTTTACAGCCGCGCGGGCGGCGGCGGTCGCGCGCTCGATCACTGGGCGCGCCGGACGAACGCCATGTGCGGCATAGGCGTCGCGATCGATTGGGACGACGCCGAGGGGGTCGTGCGTCGTCTCGTTGCTGGCGTCTCGCATCGCGGCGACATCGACGACCCCATTGTCGCGCCGGCGAAACGCATAGCGATGGGCACCCGGCGCCTGCGGATCGTCGACAGCGACAACGCCGTCCAGCCGCAGCCCTCTTTCGACAACCGCTTCCTCGTCTCCTTCAATGGCGAAATCTACAATCACGCCGAGTTGCGGCGCGAGCTGGAGGGCAGGGGCGTCGCTTTCCGCACGGCCTCCGACACCGAGGTCCTGGCCTCCAGCCTCAGAGTCTGGGGACCGAAAGTTCTCGAACGCATCAATGGAATGTATGCTTTCGTCGCGCTCGACCTTGCGACGGGCGAGTTTCTCGCGGCGCGCGATCCGCTCGGCGTGAAGCCGCTCTATTTGATCAATTCGGGATCGCGCTATCTGTTCTGCTCGGAAATGCGGCCGCTTCTGTCGGCGGCCGAGAAGGGCGACGTGCTGCTGCTGCCGCCGGGCCATCTTCTGACGCGAACACATCTGTTGCAATTCGCCTCGCTCGCCGGTCCCGCCGGGCAGCAGCCTGAACGCGACGCCAAGACTCTCGATGCTCTCCTGACGGCCGCCGTGCACGCTCGCCTTCCCCCGAGCCTGCCTTGCGCGCTGCTTTACAGCGGCGGCATCGACAGTACGTTGGTCGCCCACTACGCGCGCCAGATACGCCCCGACGCGCCCGGCTATTTCCTCGGCGACGACCGGGCGCCTGACTATCAATACGCCGCCCTTTACGCCGAAGCGACCGGGCTTGATCTGAGGCGCGTCCCTCTCGATCCCGGCGAAGCTGGCGTCGACGCGCAAATCAACGACGTCGTCGAAGCGGCCGAAACTTTCGAGCCGAGCGTGGTGCGCGACGGTCTGTGCGCCTATCTTTTGTCGCGTCGTGTCCATGAGGACGGCTATCGTGTGGCGCTGGCGGGCGAGGGGGCGGACGAATTATTCGCCGGCTATGTGCCGCTCGAACTCGCCTACGCGGACGGCGACGCCACCGGCGCCTTTGTGCGCGATCAATGTCTCCTCGACATGCATCGCACGAATTTGCAGCGGCTGGACCGTTGCGGGATGCGCTTCCAGCTCGAAATCCGCGAGCCCTTTCTCGATCCGGGCGTCGTCAGACACGCGCTCGCTTTGGGCGCCGAGGATCTGATTCTTTGGGCGAACGACGCGCCGCGCGGCAAGGCGCCGTTGCGCGGGCTTTGGGAGCTGCACGAGGAACTGCCCGCCGCGATCCGCGATCGTCGCAAGACGCCGCTCCATGTCGGTTCAGGATTCGACAAGAGCCAGAAGAGTTCGCCGTGGATAGACCATGCCGAGGAGACGATTTCCGATCGCGAATTTGCCGACGGCCGGCGGCGATTTGAGCCCTTCGACCTGCGCACCAAGGAGGAGCTCATGTATTTGAGCAGACTCGCCGCAACCCTCGACGTCCGCCGTATCCCGCATTTGACGGCGAGGCCTCGCCTGAGATTTCCGCAGACGACCAATCTGGCGACGGATAAGACCCGGCTCAGCGATTTCCTGGTCGAGGCGTGAGCGTTGCTGGACTGGCGCCGCCCGAGAATATGATGTTTTACGTTGAAGCGCCCACGTCGTCATTGCGAGCGAAGCGAAGCAATCCACGAGTTGAAAGCGCGCGGCGTCCTACGTTATGCCGCCCTCGCTGCGCTCGGCGTCCTGGCGAATACTAAAGCCCGGTCGCAAAGCGCGCCATGACCACGATGATCGCGACCTGCATCGCGCCTTGGAAGGCGACGACGTAGAAATACCGGCTCATCATGGCGCTGATCTTGGCGCCGTCCGGGTTGGCTTTGCGCATTCGAAATAAACGCGAAGGTTCGTCGGCAACAGATAGCCGAGGCCTTGCACGGTGAGGACCGTCACGATGACCAGCGCGGCGGCGACCCACCAGAATTGCGGATAGTCGAGGTCGAGAAAGCCGAGCCGCTGGGCGAGGAACCAGCCGCTGGTTCCGGTTGTGATCGACAATGTCGGCATGATGAAGAGGGTCTTCGGCGTCAGCCGGGTGATCACCGCGCGGCGCGCCTCGAAAGGAGCGGCGCGCAGGATCGGCCCGATCACGAAGCCCATGAAGAGATCGATTCCGGTCCAAAGGCCGCCGGCGAGGACATGGACGAAATTCAAGAACCAGAGATTGCCGATCACGACCGCCGTGGCCATCGCGGCGAAGACCAGCGCGACCCAGGCGAAGTTGAAAAGGTTGATCGGCGTGCCGATCGGCTCGGCTGAGGCTTTGGCGGCGACGCTCATCGCGGGGCTCCCGGAGAGGGAATGCCGAAGTCTAAGACATTGGACGGCGCTAGGAAAAGAGTGGCGCGAAAACGTATTGAGTTCAATTCCTCTCGCGCGTGATCGCAGTCAAGCAATCAAGGAGGGCTTGGCGTTGTGGGCGGCGCGGGCGGCCGCCAACGATGGCGATCGATCGCTGCGGGGGGCGCGCTCGCCTCGCTCAGGGCCTCTTGGCTTCGATCGTCATTGTCCTGCGCTGGCCGCTGTCGTCGGCTGGGCCGGAGCGTTTCGTCACGACGACGATCGAATTTTTCTCAATGCTCACTTCGCCGTCCCAGCGGTCGCCCAAAGGGACGTTGCGCAAATTGGTCAGGTTGATGCGCTGATAGAGCTTGCCCTCGATGTCGAAGGCGCGGGCGGGGGCGATGTCGAGAATGTGCAAGGTGATGAAGTCGCCGGAGCCGCCGCCGCTCCAGGCGGAGAGGGCGACGAGGAGGCCGTTCTCGGTCGCGCCGATATATTTGTAGGCGGTCCCTCCCTCGCTCCCCTTATGGCCCTGCTTGGCCTGGCTGATCCAGTGGCCGTCTTGGGCGATGTCGTCGAAATAGAGATTGCTGCCGATCGCGGCCAGAAGATCGACCGTGACCCAGATGCTTCCCGAATCGGCCATGTCGCCGTCGCCGAAGTCGCGAAAAATCTCGGGCGGGATTTTCTTGCCGTTGAGCGTGAAGGCGCTGCGCGCCTCGGCGATAAGCGCGGCGGGCGAGGCGGCGGGCGCCGTCGCTTCGGCGGCGTCCGCCGGCTGAGCGGCGAGGAACGAGGCCGTCGCGAACGCCGCGAGTTCAAAGAGAAAGCGCGACGGCGTCCTTGAGAACATGAAGGAGGCTCCAGACCGCGTCCCGTCTCGCGCGGCATGAGGACGAGGAGAGGCGGATTCGGTCCTTGGTTGCTCGGCGAAGCGGAGCGCGAGAGGCATTCGAAGTCAAATGGAATTCTGGACCGCACGTTCGTCAGATGCGGTGGGCGCCATTGGCCCAAGAGCCGCTTTATGCATTCGCTGAGGC
The DNA here is from genome assembly GCA_035939375.1 of Roseiarcus sp. Classification (GTDB taxonomy): domain Bacteria; phylum Pseudomonadota; class Alphaproteobacteria; order Rhizobiales; family Beijerinckiaceae; genus Roseiarcus. Next base: position 1,934 of record DASZFX010000468.1, on the reverse strand, counting down.
GGATGATCTCATTGTCTGCATGGCGAAGCGGAGCGCGAGATCTTCGACGGCGGTCCGCCCGGGCTTGTGCACGGGCTCGGCCTCGCTTCGGGTTTTCGCGTACAAAAGCCATGCCATGAACCTTTGACCCCCCGCTTGCCAGCGCGCGTAGAACCGCGCGAGACTGCGACGGGGCGAAGGGACGCCGCGCCTCAAAGCCGATACGAATGGAGCCAAGGTTTGAGCACGGATACGACGCCTTCCGCGACGCCTCGTGACGTCGCGCCCGAGCGCTGGGGCGCCTTCAGTCACGCGGCGTTCGCGGCGATCTGGACAGCGAGCGTCGTCTCCAATCTCGGCACGGCGGTGTTCGACACCGCCTCGGGCTGGATGATCACCAGCCTCAACGCCAATCCGCTTGCCGTGTCGCTGGTGCAGGTGGCGGTCTCGCTGCCGCTGTTTCTCTTCACCCTGCCGGCCGGCGCCCTCGCCGACGTCATCGACGCGCGCCGCCTGCTTATCGTCGTCGAAGTCGCGGTGATCGCGCTGTCGGTCATTTTCGCCGGACTTGTCTCGCTCAATCTGGCCACGACCAGCGCCTTGCTGGCGACGACTTTTCTGCTCGGCGCCGCCGGTGCGCTGACCTCGCCGGCTTGGGCCGCGATCGTGCCGCTGCTCGTGCCGCGGCAGGACCTCGACAGCGCCACCGCCGCCAACAGCGTCGGCTTCAATTTGAGCCGCGCGGTCGGGCCGGCCCTCGGCGGCTTTTTGATCGCTTTCGCCGGCGTCGCCTCGGCCTTCTGGATTTTCGCACTCAGCAATTTAGGCATTGTCGCGGCCCTCTTCTGGTGGCGCCCGCCGCCGAAAAGCGGCGAGACCCTGCCGGCCGAACGGCTCGTCAGCGCGGTTCGCAACGGCGTACGTTACGCCGCGAACAGCCAATACCTGCGCGCGACTTTGATTCGGGCGCTGGCCTTCTTTCCCTTCGCCAGCGCTTATTGGGCGCTGCTGCCTCTGATCGCCCGTACCCAAATCGCCGGCGGGCCTGAGAATTACGGCATATTGCTTGGCGCGATCGGCGCCGGCGCGATCGGCGGCTCCTTCATGTTGAACGGGATGAAGGTGAGGTTCGGCGCCGATCAGGTCGCCGCGGTCGGCACGCTCGCCACGGCGATCGCGCTCGTGCTGTTCGGTCTCGCCCACAATCTCGCCGTCGCAGTCGCCGCCTGCGTCATCGCCGGCGCGGCCTGGACGCTGGTTCTCTCCATCCTCTATGTCTCGGCCCAGGTTGCGCTGCCCGATTGGGTGCGCGGGCGGGGGCTTGCCATTTTCCTCACCTTCATCTTTGGCGCGACGACGATCGGCAGCCTGATCTGGGGCCAGGCCGCGGCGATGAAAGGCCTGCCTTTCGCGCATTTTGTGGCCGCGGTCTGCATCGTCGTCGCCGTGCCGCTGACCTGGCGCTGGAAGCTCCAAGGCGCCGAAAACCTCGACCTCACGCCCTCGATGCATTGGCGCGCTCCGGCCGGCACGCGGCAAGTGGAGAGCAACCAGGGGCCGGTTCTGGTGACGCTGGAAGTGCGGGTCGAGCCGGAAAATCGCGAGGCCTTTTTCGCCGCCATGGAGGAATTGAAGCATGAGCGCAAGCGCGACGGCGCCTTTGCCTGGGGTCTCTTCGAAGACACGGCCGACAGCGGGCGCTTCATCGAGCATTTCCTGGTGGAATCCTGGCTCGAACTGATGCACGCGCGCCAGAGAGTGACCAACGCCGACCGGATGCTGGAGGAACGGGTCGGCGCGCTGATCAAATCACCGCCGGTCGTGACGCTTCTCCTGGCTTCGGAGCTCGGGCACAGATTTCGCAAGACCCGCCCGCCCGCGCCCCTCGGCGCGCGGCCGACGCCGTCAGACTGAGAGACGAAGGCGCCGGATCATGATGGCGCGCGCTATCGCTT
>DASZFX010000467.1:0-10250 GCA_035939375.1 Roseiarcus sp. | reverse complement strand
GCCTCGGCGAGAACTTCGAGCGCTCGATCGCTGAGCGGAACGCGATGTTCGCGGCCGGCTTTCATGCGTGCGGGCGGGATTATCCAGATTGCCGCGGCAAGGTCGATCTCATCCCACGTTGCGCCGCGCGTCTCGCCAGATCGAGCCGCAGTCAGGATCAAAAATTCCAGCGCGAGGGCAGCGGCCCCAGGACGCTCGCGCAGCGCCAAGACGAATGCAGGCAGGTCAGTGTAGGGCATGGCGGCGAAATGCCCGCGGTCGACTCTCAGCCGCTTGGAGAGAAGCTGATCCAGATGTCCCTTCCATCGCGCCGGGTTTTCGCCCGATCGATGGCCGGCCGCACGGGCGGCGTCGAGGACCTGTTCAATGCGGGCGCGCAACCGCGACGCCGTTTCAGGTTTCTCCGTCCACATCGGCTTGAGGACCGCCAGCACGTCCTCAGTCGTGATCTCGTCGACCCGCCGGCGGCGCAGTAGCGAGGCATGCTGCGTGATTGATCTTCGCCATTGTTGCGCGTGTTTGGCGCTCCGCCAGCCGGGCGCCTTGGTCTCAACAAACTGATCGGCGAAGCCGCCGAAGCTCGGCGCGGCGTTGACCGCCGCTTTCCGCTTGAGAATGGGATCACCGCCGGAGGCGAGCGTCTTGCGGGTTTCTGCGGCACGCTCCCGCGCCATCGCGAGCGTGACTGAATTGAGGCCGCCGAGGCCCATCTCGCGAAGCCGCCCATGCCGGCGAAAGAGGAAGGCCCAGCGCTTGGCGCCGCTCGGGTCGACAACGAGATAGAGGCCTGCGCCATCAGAGTGTCGGCCCGGCTTGTTGAGGGCCGCGACGAGACGCGCATTTAGCCGATGGATTGTCCGCTTCATCACTTTCGCCCCAACTTTCGCCCCAACATTTGGCGCGGATTATAGCGAACCGGGACGAACTGTGGCGAGTGGCCAAATGGTAAGAGGCTAATTATTATGGGGAAAAACGAACCTTTGCGAACAAGTGCGAACGAAGCTATAGAGGAACCCATGTCCTCTCAGCTCGCACGCGCCCTTTCCGCCTCCAACGAACCGCTCGATCTCGGCGTCCTGCATTCGGAACTTGACCGCGGCTTGGCGGCGCGCGCGGCGATCGGTCTTGTCGTGCTCGCAACCGACCAGACCATGGAGCATGAATTTCGTGAGCTGATCCGCCTGCCTGGCGTCGCCTTCTACGAATCGCGGGTTCTCAACGACGCCGACATAACGCCCCAAACGCTGCGCGCCATCGGCCCGAGGATCACGCCGAGCGTCGAGCTTATTTTGCCAGGCATCCGGCTCGACGTCGTTGCTTTCGGCTGCACCTCGGCGACGATGACGCTCGGCGAAGAGGCCGTCTTCGCCGAAATCAGAAAGGCAAGGCCGGACGCCGCCTGCACGACGCCGGTCACAGCGGCGCTCGCCGCCTTTCGCACGCTTGGGGTCAAGGGCGTCGGCTTGCTCACACCCTATGCGCCCGAGATCAACAAAGGCCTTATCGCCTATTTCGCCGGGCGCGCCGCGCCGATCGCGGCGGTCGCGACCTTCGATCGTCGCGACGATCGAGACGCGGCGCGTATTTCCGTCGCCTCGATTGAGGCGGCGGCGGAACGGCTCGCCGCATCGCCGGGCGTCGACGCGATTTTCGTTTCCTGCACCAGCCTGCGCGTCGCCGAGGCGGTCGCAAGGCTCGAAGGGCGGATCGGCGTCCCGGTGACGTCGAGCAACCACGCCATGGCTTGGCATTGCCTGCGGCTGGCCGGGATCGAGGAGGCCGTCCCCGCCGGCAAGCTCTTTGCGCTGCCCGCCGCCTGACGTCCTTCAAAAAGGACCGCCTGCCCGCGGCTCAGCGTTTGGCTTTGGCGAATTTCGCCTTGAGCGCCGCCGCGACATCGGCCGGCGCAAAGGGCGAGACATCGCCGCCCATCGAGGCGATCTGGCGCACCAGCGTCGCGGTGATGTGACGAACATTGCGCGAGGCGGGCAGGAAGACCGTGTACAGCTTCGGCGCCATATCGGCGTTCATGCCGGCAAGCTGCATCTCATAGTCGAAATCGGTTGCGTCCCGCAGACCCCGCACGATCAGCGAAGCCCCGGCCGATTGCGCCGCCGCCACCGCAAGGCCTGAGAAGACGAGCGTCTCGAAGGCGCAACCGCTCGATTTCAGAACCGGCCCCGCCGCGGCGTGAATAAGCTTGACCCGCTCATCCGTCGTAAGAAGCGCGGTCTTGCTGGCGTGGGCGCCGACGCCGACAACCAGCTTGTCGCAGAGTGTCGCGGCTCGCGCGATGACATCGAGATGGCCATTGGTGAGCGGGTCGAAAGACCCGGCGTAGAAGGCGACGCGCTGCATGGCGTCAGGGTAGTCGTACGGAAGGCACGCGCGCAAGAGAGGGCGCAGGGCGTTGAGGCCAGCGCGCCGCTTTCACGGCGTTCAGTCGGGTCGCCGGCATCCAGGCTTGCCTCTTCCTCCGGAACGCGCGACTCTCGCCGCAGCCGGAGCTCAAACCTCAATGCAAGGACACGCCAGCCTCACCGCCAAGGGCGCAGCAACCCATCGCGCCGTCCATCAATTGCTCGAAGGCGGCGAGATTTTCTCAGATCCGCTCGCCGTCGCCATTCTCGGCGAGGACCCTGAGGCGATCCTTCGCGAAGCGCAGGAGAACCCCGAGCGACGTATCTTGCGTCTCTTCATCGCCGCGCGCAGCCGGTTCGCCGAAGAACGTTTGGCCGCGGCCGTGGCGCACGGGGTACGACAGCTCGTCGTGCTCGGCGCGGGCCTCGACACGTTCGGCCTGCGCAACCCGCATCGCGAAAAGGGCCTGAACGTCTTCGAAGTCGATCACCCGGCGACCCAGGCCTGGAAACGCGAAAGGATCGAGGCCGCCGCGCCCTCGAAGCCGCAATCGCTGTGTTTCGTATCGGTCGATTTCGAGCGGCAATCCTTTTTCGAGGAGCTCGCCAAGGCCGGCTTCGATCGTCAGGCGCCGACTTTCGTCATGTGGCTTGGCGTCGTACCGTACCTGACCCGCGAGGCGATCATCGCGACGCTTGCCGCCCTCGCCTGCGCCTCGGCGGAGGTCGTCTTCAACTATGGCGAACCGCTGGAGGCTTTCAGCGGCGCGCGACGCGCCTATATGGAGGCGTTCCACGCCCGCGTCGCCGCTTTGGGCGAACCCTTCCTCAGCCGCTTCCGGCCGGCCGAGATGGCCGCGCTCCTCGGCGAGGCGGGCTTTAGGCGATTGGAGGATTTCGGCCCGCACGAGATGGCGGTCTATCTTGGCGCGGCTGCGCCGCCTGCCCCGGGAACGCCCGGCGGACACGTGGTCTACGCCAGTAGCGGATGACGGGGAAGGGCCGGAAGCCCGCGCGTCTCATCCGGCCGCTTCGCGACCGCCCGCTCCCCGCTTGGCGGGGCGAAGAGGCGCGCGTCGCGCTAGCGCAACCACCCTTCCATCGATCGCCGCCAGCCCTGCCCCGATCAGCGCCATGCCGAGGATGTGCCTTGGCGCGAGGCGCTCGCCGAGGACGAGGGCGCCGAGCACGATCGCGCTGACCGGAATAAGGAAAGTGACGAGCGCAAGGTTTGTGGCGCCGGCGGTCGCCAGGATGCGGAAGTAGAGAATATAGCCGAGAGCGGTTGAGAGCGTCGCGATGCCGATCACCGCGCCCCAGACGGATAGACTCGGCGGCGTCAGAGTCCACGGCCGATCGATGAGAACCGCTATCGGCGCGAGGATGAGCGTCGAGGCGGTGACCTGGCCTGTGGCGGTAAGGAGCGGCGCAACGCCCATTCGCGCGAAGCGGCGCCCGAATACGCCGGCGAAGGCGTAGGACATCGCCCCAAGTAAGACCGCCAGTTCCGCGATCACATTGGCGTCGAGGCCACCTAAGGCCTCCGGCCCGATCATCACCGCGACGCCGGCAAGGCCAAAGAACACGCCGACAAGGCGCGCACCCGTCATCTTCTCGTCCTCGGTCAGAAGACTCGCGACAACCACTGTCGCAAGCGGCGTCGTGGCGTTGAGGATCGCGGCAAGGCCCGAGGCGATGTGGGCTTGCCCCCAGACGATGAGGCAGAAAGGCGCGACATTATTGAGAAGCCCCATGCCGAGAAAGGCGAGCCATGCGCCTTTGTCGCGCGGCATTCGCGCTCCAACAGCGATGACGATGATGTTCAAGATCAACGCCGCCAGGCCGACCCGGAGCGCCACGATGGTGAAGGGCGGCAGCTCCTTGACGGCGACGGCGACGAAGAAGAAGGACGCGCCCCAAAGGATCGAAAGAGCGAGCAACATCCCCCATTCGAAGCGGGTCATCGCGCGATTGACGGCGTTGGCGGGCATGATTGGCGGGCCTGGGTATGGTGTAAGCCGCAGCATAACCAGCCTCGCAACGGCTCGCATTCCGTTTCCTGCTTTTGAAAAGCGAGATCGCCGCGATCAAGCCTTCGGCGATTCGGGAGCAATCACGCCTAAGTCGCGACCACAAGACTCGCCACGACAACAACGGCGTCTTGGCCTATGAGGAACGAAGACCGCACGACCGACGACCTTCCTGGAGCGCGCCATGAGAATTCTTCTTGCCGCTGTTCTGATCGCCACAACATGCGCCTGCGTCGCGCAGGCGCAGGCCTTGCGCGCCGGCAGCGATCCGAACAGCAAGGCGATAAGGATCAACGCCAATTTCCAGATCGCGACGCCGGTCAATGCTCCTTATTCGGCGAGCGATCTCACGAAAGCCTTGGCGCAAGCCAATCAGTCGCTCTACGGCATCATCAACCACCAATGCGAAGTGATCGGCGCAGCGCTCAAGGGCGACTGTCGGATCGTTCAATTGAATGTCAACGGCAACGCCGCGCCAAGCGCCGGCCCGCAGCAAATCGTCAGCGCCAACGCGAATGCGACGTTCCTCATCGAACCGACGAAAGATGCGCCCGCCTCGAAGGACGCGCCAGCGGCAAAGGATGCGCCGGCGCAGCAGTAGCGCAAGTAGATCCGGGGCGGGGGCTGCACGCGACGGCCAACCGATTGGGCATGCGCGCCCCCCTCCCCGACCCTCTCTCAAAAAGCGGGGAGCGAGTGGGTTTTCGGAACTTGCGAGCGCTAAGCCTGGCCGATCGCCGGTTCGGGGCGACGGCTCAGCGCGATCCAAAACGAGACTTGCGCAACGGCGGCGGCGCTCACCAGCACAACAGCCGTCGCCAGCGCCGGGTTCGAGCCCAAGCCGGCCAAGGCGGCGCATAAGGCGCCGACCGCCATTTGCGTAAATCCATAGAGGCCGGAAGCGGAGCCGATGACGTTGGTATTGACGCTCACCGCCTCGCTCAACGCCATTGGCGAAGCAAGCCCGGCGCCCAAAGTGAAAAAGAACAGCGGGGCGACCACCGTCACGACATTCAACGGCCCGACCAGAACCGCGGCGAGAAAGACGAGGGCCGCGACAAGGCTGGCGAGATTGGCGCCGATCAGCAGCAGATGCATCGGCGCGCGCTGAATGAGCCGGCTGGCGAGCGCGTTGCCGAGCCATACGCCGACGATAAGGACGGCGAGAGAAAGGCCGACTTCGTTGACCTGCCGCTTGAGCTGATCGACGAAGATGAAAGGCGCCGCTGCGACGAAAGCGTACATCGAAGTCGTCGCGCAGCCGCCGCCAATAGCGAAACCGAGAAAGGCGGGGGAGCGCAGCAAGCGTCGATAGTGAGCGCCAAGCTCGGCGACATGGGCGCCCGGGGGCGAATGCGCGGTCTCCGGCAGCAATCGCCAGACGAAGACGAGAAGCCCCGCGCCGATCACGCAAAGCAGAATGAGAATGGAGCGCCAGCCCGTGGTCGAGACCATGGCGCCGCCGAGGATCGGCGCGACCCCTGGCCCAAGCGTGACCATCAGATTGAGCAGCGCCAGCCGTCGCGCCGCCTCCGGCGCCGGCGCGGCGTCACGCACCATCGCCCGGCTCAGCGCCAGGCCGGCGCAACCGCCAAGCGCCTGAAACAGGCGCGCCGCGATCAGCGTCCCGACGCTCGCAGCCGTCGCTGCGACGAAGCCGGCCAAAGTATAGAGCGCGAGCCCGCCGATCAGCGCCGGCCTGCGGCCGAAGCGATCCGAGATCGGCCCATAGACGAGCTGGCCGAAGGCGAGCCCGAGAATATAGAGGCTGACCGTCAATTGCATGACGCCGGCGCCGACGCCAAAATCGCTCGCCGCGCGCCGCAGCGCCGGCGCGAATATATGCATGCCCAGCGTGCCGCTGAGGCTGAGCAAAGCCAGAAGCCACAGCGGCGAAATTCGCCCTTTCCGCGGCCTTTCGGCTCTTTCGACCGAAGGGTCGGCGAACGGCATGTTCATCGCCGGCCGCTTAAGGACGCCGCCGGACGGCCGATTGCGCTAGCGCGGCGTTGTACGCGGCCTCGATGGCTGCAAGATAAAGCGACATCGAATGGTCCTTAACGGTGTCGGTCGCGTTGCGCCCTCTCCGCAAGGAGACGGCGCCCAGGAGACTGGCCTCGTTTGCGCCCTTGCGCAAGACTGGGTGGCCCAGCGCGATTTCAAGTTTGGTTGAGCAAGGACGGCCCGGCGGCGAGTTTGCCTCAACCGCCGTTCTCCTCCGCGCTTTCTTCCGGCTCGGAAATACGTTCGACCGCCACGACGCGCTCCTCGTCCGCCGTATCGAAGACGATCACGCCCTGGGTGGCGCGGCCGGCGACTCTGATTCCCTCGACTGGGCAGCGGATGAGTTGACCGCCATCCGTCACCAGCATGATCTCGTCGTCATGCTCGACGGGGAAGGAGGCGACCAGTTTGCCGTTGCGCTGGTTGACCGCCATGGCGACGATGCCTTTGCCGCCGCGTCCCGTCGCGCGATATTCGAACGAGGACGAGCGCTTGCCAAAGCCGTTCTCCGACACGGTCAAGATGACCTGCTCGGCCGCCGACATTTCCGCATAGCGTTCTTGCGAGAGCGCGGTCTCGCTAGTCGCCTCGGTCTCGATTTCGCCGGCCTCGTCGCCGTTTTCGCCGATCTCGCCGGCGACCGCGCGCCGCATCTTGAGATAGGCGGCGCGTTCCTCGGCGCTCGCTTCGAACTGGCGCAAGATCGCCAGCGAGATGACGCCGTCGCCCTCGCCGAGCGCGATGCCGCGCACGCCCATCGAATCGCGCCCTTTGAAGACGCGCACGTCGCCGACGGCGAAGCGAATGCACTGGCCCTGCATCGTGGTCAAGAGAACGTCGTCCTGGTCGGAGCAGGTCTGGACGTCGACGATCGCTTCGCCCTCGTCGAGCTTCATCGCGATCTTGCCGGAACGATTGACCTGGCCGAAGTCCGAGAGCTTGTTGCGTCGCACCGTTCCGCGCGTCGTCGCGAACATCACATCGAGCTTGTCCCAACTCGCTTCGTCTTCCGGCAGCGGCATGATCGTGGTGATGCGTTCGCCCGCTTCGAGCGGCAGCAGATTGACCAGCGCCTTGCCGCGCGCCTGCGGCGGCGCCAGCGGCAGCCGCCAGACCTTCTCCTTGTAGACCTGACCCTTCGACGAGAAGAACAGAACCGGCTGATGGGTCGAGGCGACGAAGAGACGGGCGACGAAATCCTCTTCGCGCGTCTGCATGCCGGAGCGGCCCTTGCCGCCGCGCCTTTGCGCGCGATAGGTCGAGAGCGGCACCCGCTTGATATAGCCGGCATGGCTGACGAGCACGACCATGTCCTCGCGCTGGATGAGATCTTCGTCCTCCATGTCGGAGTCGCTGTCGAGGATTTCGGTGCGGCGCGGCGTCGCGAATGCCGCCTTCGCCGCGGCGAGCTCGTCACGGATGATGCTCCGCATGCGCAGGCGCGAGCTCAATATGTCGAGATAATCGGCGATCTCCTCCGCCAGCTTGTTGAGGGCCGCGGCGATCTCGTCGCGGCCGAGCGCAGTCAGGCGCTGCAAGCGCAGATCGAGAATGGCGCGCGCCTGGGCGTCCGACAAGCGGGCGGTCCCGTCCTCGGCCAGCGCATGGCGCGGATCGGCGATGAGCGCAACGAGCGGCGCCATGTCCCGCGCCGGCCAGACGCGGGCCATCAGCGCCTCGCGCGCCGCGGCCGCGTCGGGCGAAGTGCGGATCAACCGGATCACCTCGTCGATATTGGCGACGGCGATCGCCAGGCCAACTTGCAGATGAGCGTTGTCGCGGGCCTTGGTCAGCAGATGTTTGGTGCGCCGGGTGACCACCTCCTCGCGGAAGTCGATGAAGGCCTGCAACATGTCCTTCAGCGTCAGCAGCTCCGGCCGCCCGCCGTTCAGCGCGATCATATTGGCGCCGAAACTCGACTGCATGGCGGTGAAGCGCCAGAGCTGATTGAGCACGACGTCGGCGACCGCTTCGCGCCTGAGTTCGATGACGATGCGCATGCCGTCGCGATCGGACTCATCGCGCAAGTCGGCGATGCCTTCGATTTTCTTCTCGCGGACCAAATCGGCGATCCGCTCGATCAGCGCCGCTTTGTTCACTTGATAGGGTATCTCGTCGACGATGATCGCTTCGCGGTCCTTGCGAATTTCCTCGACCCTCGCTTTTGCGCGCATGATGATCGACCCGCGCCCGGTGGCGTAGGCCGCGCGGATGCCGCCCCGCCCGAGGATCGACCCGCCTGTCGGAAAGTCCGGACCGGGAATGATCTCGATGAGTTCGTCGAGGGGGATGTCCGGCCGCTCCATCACGGCCAGAACGGCGTCGACCGTTTCGCCGAGATTATGCGGGGGGATATTCGTCGCCATGCCGACCGCGATGCCGCCGGCGCCGTTGACCAGGAGATTGGGAAAGCGCGCCGGCAGGACGACGGGCTCAAGCTCTTTCTCGTCGTAGTTTGGGCGAAAATCGACCGTGTCCTTGTCGAGGTCTTCGAGCAGGGCCATTGCGGATTTGTCGAGCCGTACCTCGGTATAGCGCTCGGCCGCCGGCGGGTCGCCGTCGACGGAGCCAAAATTGCCTTGCCCGTCGACGAGCGGCAGGCGCATCGAGAAATCCTGCGCCATGCGCACCAGCGCGTCATAGATGGCGAGGTTGCCATGCGGATGGTACTTACCCATCGTGTCGCCGGTGACGCGGGCCGATTTGTTGTAGGCGCGGTCCGGCGTGAAATTGTTCTCGCGCATCGAAAACAGAATGCGCCGATGCACCGGCTTCAAGCCGTCGCGCGCGTCGGGCAGAGCGCGGCTGACGATCACGCTCATCGCGTAATCGAGATAGCTGCGCTTCATTTCATCGGTGATGGAAACGGGGCGTATGTCGGAGGGGCCGCCGGCCGGCCGCTCGTCGTTTGGTTCGGTCAAAAGAGGCGAATCCTGAAAGCGAAATGGGGCTTTTTACTAGCCGATTTTGAGGCGCGGCGCCACCCTGCCAAGGCCTTTCTAGAGAGCGATTTTTCTGTTATTTTTCAAATAAATAATTGACGGCTCCAAAGCGCGCAGAGCGGCTGCGCCGGCAAGACTTGAAAGAGGCTTTCAAGCGCGCCCGCTCCCGGCCCTGCGTCGCCTCGCCGCGGGAGAGGATTTTGGCGCTCCTCGACTTTCTGAAGACCGCTTTCGACCCTTTTGGTCACCCTCGATCCGCCCGGCCTTGCGCCGATTTTCATCGGCCTGACGGCGGGCATGTCGCGCGGCGAAAAACATCAGGTGGCCCTGCGCGGCTCGATCATCGCCTTTGCGATCCTGGCCGCCTTCGCGCTCGGCGGCGCGGAAGTGATGAAGGCGCTCGGCATTTCGATGCCGGCCTTCCGCATCGCCGGCGGCGTGATGTTGTTCTGGATCGCGTTCGGGATGATTTTCGACCTCAGGCCGCAACGCAAGGAGACGCTGGCGGCCGACGCGATCACCATCGATCACATCCGCAACGTCGCCGCTTTTCCGCTCGCCATCCCGCTGATGGCCGGGCCGGGCGCGATCACCGCGACGATCCTGCTTGCCGGCCGCGCTGGAGCGGATTGGGAGATGCTGACCGCTCTGCTCATCATCATCGCGGCGACAATGGCGCTTTGTTACTTGACCTTTCTCACCTCCGAGCGCGTCGCCGCCATGCTGGGCGCGACCGGCAACATCGTCTTGACCCGCTTGCTCGGCGTCATCCTCGCCGCGCTCGCCGTTCAATTCATCATCGACGGCATCGCTGGCATCGGCAAATAAGAAAGCCCTAGCGGGCGCGCGCTCGCGATATGTGCTAGAGTGGGCGAAGGCGCAATGGCCTTTTCGAGGGGGGAAATCCCATGACC